>NZ_JACIYL010000209.1 GCF_014359955.1 Thermogutta sp.
ATTACGTGGTGACTGACGCCGAGCTCCCCGAGGTGTGGCGGGAAAAGCTGACATCTGCCGGGGTGCAGTTGATTCTCGCGTCGGTTGCCGAATCGGCGGAAGAGCCGGCATTGCGCCCGGTTTTGGATGCTCAGACGCAGTTTTCTCCCCTTCCGACGCATAAGGTTTGAGAGCTATGGCACAGGCGCCTTCGATTGATCGCGCTCAAGTTGAAAAGATCGTTCGGGAGATTGTGGTCAAACTTCTCGGTGGGCCGAAGGAAAGGCCTGAAGTTGTGGTCACCATCTCCGCGCGGCATTGCCATCTTTCCCGGGAACACATCGACATCCTTTTTGGGCCGGGGCACGAGCTGAAGCCTTACAAATGGCTGTACCAGGAGGGCTTTTACGCGGCGGAGGAGACCGTGATGATCGTCGGCCCCCGGCGGCGGATGCTGCCAACGGTGCGGGTGCTCGGGCCTCCGCGTTCCAAGACCCAGGTGGAGCTCGCCTTCACGGACGCCATCTCGCTGGGGATTGATGCGCCGGTGCGATTGAGTGGCGATCTGAAAGGAACGCCGGGATGTGTGCTCGTGGGACCGGCGGGAAGTGTGGATCTCAAGGAGGGGGTTATTCGGGCTGCCCGACATGTGCACATGAATTACCGTGACGCCGAATATTACGGCGTCAAGAACGGAGATGTCATGTGCCTGAGGATCGAATCTGGGCCGTGCACCACGGTCTTTGAAAACGTGATCGTGCGGGCGGATGAGACCAGCAAGCTCGAAGTCCACCTGGATACGGACGAAGGCAACGCGGCGGACATCGAGCATGCAACCCGCGTGGAACTGTACAAACCGTGACAGGGACGGCGACACCAGAGACGGCGGCCGACCCAATGTTGCGGTACGCGTCAGGAATTCGGAAACGAAGGTGTGGTTCTTCAGTTTTGAGGTGGAGTGAACAGCAATGGCCAAACAAATGGAAGCTCTGGGAATGATCGAAACGAAGGGTTTTGTCACCCTGGTTGAAGCGACGGATGCCATGCTCAAGGCCGCTAACGTGCAGTTCTTGGGCTGGGATAAGGTGGGAAGCGGTCTGGTGAGCGTTTTCGTCACCGGGGACGTCGCTGCGGTAAAAGCGGCCACGGACGCCGGTGCGGCTGCGGCGGCGCGGATCGGCGAGGTCGTCAGCGTGCAGGTCATCCCGCGACCGCACGACGATTTGTCCACGGTGCTTCCGGCAGGTGCCGGCAAGGGTGGCAAGACCGACTGATCACGGCAAGTTGTGATGGCACGGAAACAACGAAAGAACAGTCATTCAGTTAGCAGCATAGGGGGACTGAACGCCATGCAAGACGCGATTGGTCTGATTGAAACTCGTGGGTTGGTAGCGCTGGTTCAGGCGACAGACGCTATGGCGAAAGCCGCCAATGTGCAGATCGTCAAGCGCGTGCAGATTGGTGGGGGGTTGGTGACCACCATTGTGCGCGGCGATGTCGGCAGCGTGCGGGCTGCGGTGGAAGCCGGCGCCAACGCCGCGGCGCAGGTCGGCGAACTGGTGGCCAGCCACATCATTCCTCGCCCGGCCGAAGGCGTCATCGCGGCCTATCTGACGTGATCGCGGGGTCTGGCGGTCGGTTCCTGAGGCCGTTCGATTGCCCCGGGCTGCCGCCGTTTGCGGGACGCGCCTCACACGCGGCAGGAGTTCGCCTGCGCGAGACGCGCTGCGAATCGGGGAACGGAGACGAGTGATTTTTTCGGCGAGGGACATATTGGCACTGTGGCATAACGGGAGTTATGAGGAGGCTGCAGGATGCATATTCTGGTGGCAAACATCGGAAGCACGAGCTTTAAGTACCGATTGTTCGACATGCAGTCCGAGACGCAGATCGCTCGGGGCGGTGTTGAACGCATCGGGGCGCCGGAAAGCCGCTGTTTTGTGGAAATCAAGGGGCAACGGTATGAATTGACGGCCCATGTTCCCGATCATGCCGCAGCGGTTCGCCAGTGCCTTGCCCAGCTCACCGATCCGCAGACCGGGTGTCTGAAAGACGCCCGTGAGGTAGCTGCCATCGGTTTCAAAGCTGTTCACGGAGGGCGGATCAGCGGGGTTCAACTGGTCACCGAAGAGGTGCTGGCCGCCATGGAGGAGATGGTGCCGGTCGCGCCGGCGCACAATCCTCCGTACATTCGGGCGATGCGCATTCTTCGGGAAAACCTTCCAGAGATTCCGCTGGTCGCGGCGTTTGAGACCGATTTTCACAGCACCATTCCGGATCACAACCGGTTCTACGCGGTGCCCTACGAATGGGCGGAATGGGGCGTCAGGTGCTGGGGTTTTCACGGGGCCAGCCATCGCTACATCGCCACGCGGACGGCGGAAATTTTTGGACGGAACGATTTGCGGGTCATTTCCTGCCACCTGGGAGGCTCCAGTTCGGTTTGCGCCATTTCCGGTGGAAAAAGCGTCTTCACGAGTATGGGGATGAGTCCCCAGTCGGGGCTCCCCAACAATAATCGGGTCGGTGATTTCGACCCATTCGCGCTGCCCGTCATCATGAAACACACCGGGCAGTCCCTGGAGGAGATTCTCAACGTGCTGGCCACGCAGAGTGGTCTGCTGGGACTGAGCGGCGTGAGCACCGATCTGCGGGACATCATGGCAGCGGCTGCGGAAGGCAATCAACGTGCCCGACTGGCGGTGGACGTCTTCGTGGCGGCCATCCGCAAATATGTCGGTGCCTCTCTGGTGGAGCTGGGTGGGGCCGACGTCTTGGTGTTCACGGGGGGCATCGGTGAAAACCAGCCGGAAATCCGCTCCGCGGTGTGCCGCAATCTGAGCGAGTTGGGCATTGTCATCGACGAAGAGAAGAATCAGACGGCGCGCGGAGAATGCGAAATCAGTTCGCCGGCAGGGCGGGTCCGAATCTGGATCATTCCTACCAATGAGGAATTGGTCGTCGCCCGGCAAACAAAGGCCCTTTTAGAGTCACTGTAGTGCTATGTTTTTAGCAAAGGTCACAGGGTCACTGGTTTCCACGCAGAAGGTGGACTCAATGGTGGGGCGCAAGCTCCTTCTCGTGGAGCCCTATCGTGTGGATCCGCAGACGCGGAGCACACTCGTGGCCACCGGCCGAACATTTGTCGCGGTGGACACGGTCGGTGCAGGCGAAGGAGAAATGGTCCTCATTGTGCAGGGGTCCAGTGCCCGGCTCACGCCGGAGACCAAAAACCTTCCCGTGGACACCGTCATCATTGGGATCGTCGATCACGTCCATGTGGGGCAGCGCTGTATCTACAGCAAGCAACCGGAATCACCGGAATCCCAGGCGTAGGAAGACGGCCGGTTGATTCTGGGGAACGGACTCGCTGCGGATGGAGGCGATGGAGCGACGGGTTGATGGGTGAAAGGTATCAATTGTCGTTTTCGTCAGAGGTCTCAGTGGATTCGCGAAATAACTTCGGAGGCGTGAGGGGGATCACCCGCGCATGACCACCCCCGTGCCGGATTGTCGATAAGGAGTGCAATGATGCAGGTCAACGAAGCCCTGGTTCGTACGGTTGTCGAAGAGGTACTCCAGCGTTTGAAGGGGAATGGAGTTCCCTCGGCACCACCGCCGGTTGTCAAGCGGTATCAGGGACGTTTCGGACTTTTTACGGATGTGAACGATGCGGTCGCCGCGGCTGTGGAGGCGTTCGATATTCTCTCCCGCCGCACCCTCGAGGAGCGCAAGCGACTCATCGACCATATTCGGCGCATTGCCATCGAGCAGTGCGTGGAACTCGGCACAATGGAGATGGAAGAAACGAAGATCGGCCGGCTGGAACACAAGATTGAGAAGCTCCGCATTTTGGGAGAGAAGACGCCGGGCGTTGAGTTCCTTCGCAGTGAGGTCTTCAGCGGCGACCACGGCCTGACGGTGATCGAGCATGCTCCCTTTGGGGTGATTGGGGCGGTGACCCCCGTGACGCACTCGCTGCCCACGCTGACGGGCAACGCCATCGCCATGATCGCGGCAGGCAATACGGTTGTCTTCAACCCGCATCCCAGCGGCAAGCGGGTCGCCGCGGAAGGCGTGCGCCGCTACAACCAGGCCATCTTCCGAGATTTGGGCATCGACAATGTGATGTGTGTTATTACCGAGCCCACGATCGAAACGGCCAACGCCATCTTCAAGCATCGGGATATCGCGCTGTTGTGTGTGACGGGTGGTCCGGGGGTGGCTCGGGCGGCGATGCAGCAGGCCAAACGGGCGATCGTGGCCGGGCCCGGGAATCCGCCGGTGGTCGTGGATGAAACGGCGGACCTGGATCGCGCAGCGCGGTGCATCATCAAGGGGGCTTCCTACGACAACAACCTTCTCTGCATCGCGGAGAAGGAAGTCTTCGCGGTGGAGAAGATTTTCGATCAGTTGATGGCGGCCATGGAACGGGCCGGAGCGGTCCGCCTCAACGCCGCCGAAATCGAGGCTCTCACGGCCAAAGCCATCACGTACGTGGGAGAAGGCGAACATCGGCACCCGGTCGGGGTGAAGGAGTTCATCGGCCAGGATGCAGCCAAACTGGCGCGTGCCATCGGTAAGAAGATTCCTGATGACGTCGAACTTCTGTTCGGAGAAACGGACTTCTCTAATCCCTTTGTGCACGCCGAGCAGATGATGCCCTTTGTGCCGTTTGTCCGCTGCCGGGACGTGGACGAAGCCATCGAACGGGCACGGATTGCCGAACACGGCTTCCGGCACACGGCCATCATCCATTCGCACGACGTGGTCAACATGACCAAAATGGGGCGGGCGCTGGATACGACGATTTTCGTGAAAAACGGACCGTGCATGGCCGGATTGGGCCTCGGCGGCGAAGGTTACATCTCGTACTCCATCGCCGGACCGACGGGGGAGGGGATCACAACGCCCCTCACTTTCACCCGCGAACGTCGCTGCGCGATGATCGACAGTCTGCGAATCTTGGGCAAGTAAAAAGGTGACTATTGGTGAAGCTCTGAGGTTGCATTCTGGGGATTGGGCCTTGCGCCGATCAGCAGTCAACACAGGGATACGGAGCTGGGCCGTAACGGATTCGCCGGAAGGACACTACGGAATTCATGCTGGCAGGACGAGTGGTGGGTCATGCAACGGCGACGGTGAAGCATCCATCCATGAAAGGCTGGAAGCTGCTGCTGGTCCAGCCGCTGGCGGCCGATGGTGCTTCGCCGGACGGTGACCCGGTTTTGGTGGTGGATCACCTGGGAGCAGGTCGGGGAGATCTGGTGATTGTGAGTTCCGATGGCAAACACACACAGACGATCATAGGAGATACACACACTCCTGTGCGGTGGTCGGTGATTGGGATTGTGGACTGATGGCCAGCGGCGATTGGAATCCTCAACTGATCGAACAGGTTGTGCGAGAGGTCCTGGCTTCGCTTCAGCAGCGGATCGGGGCGGAGCGGGGACCGAATGAACAGCCCTCTGCTGCGCCATCAGAAGGGCCGGCCAAAGGCCGCGGCCCGCAACAGAGGGCCGAGCCGCAGCCGAGTCCCACCCGACGCGAGGACACCGGCCAGTCCGAGACTTCCCGACCCCTGGCCAGATTCGTGTCCACGCGGGATGGCGAACTCGTTCTTTCGGATAGGGTGATCACCCTGGCCCAGGTCAGTGATCGGCTGGAGGGAATCCGGCGGGTGGTGGTCCCGATGGGCGCGGTGGTAACACCTGCCGTGCGGGATTTACTTCAGGAGAAGGGGATCCCGGTCTTCTACGGCGGCGCGCAGAAGTCTGTCGAAATCAGCGCCGTATCGCCCGCCAGGGCTGCCGCTGTAACAGTTTTGTTAGTGACGCAGAAGATCAATCCCCAGCAACTGGATAATCTGTTGCGTTCGGAGGGGATCACCGCGGACTATGAGACATTGGACTGCCTCATCCGGGCGAGTGAAAGGGCAGGGGAGTTGTGCCGCAAACAGAGGCTGGTTGTGGTGATCACCCGACATGTGGCCGCTGAAGTGTGTCTGGCCAATCGCCAGCGGGGAGTGCGGGCTATCGCGGGCCGGAACCCGCAGGAGGTGGCGGGCGACACAGCGGCCGTTGGGGCCAATGTCTTGGTGGCTGACCTCAACGCCGGGTTGTTCAGCCTCAAGCGGATGATCCGCCAGTTTGTGGCATCGTCGCACGTTTGTCCGGAAGTTTTCCGCGAAAAGTTGGAACTCCAGTGAGGTGAGATTTCTCAGTCGGTAGGACAACCA
>NZ_JACIYL010000021.1 GCF_014359955.1 Thermogutta sp.
GATCAGTTACTTCCCCAGGAGGATGAGGCCCTCGTGGCACAGGGCGATGCCCTGGCCGATCGTGATCCGAGAGCCGCGGAGGCCAAGTACCGCGAGGCCATTTCGCGCAATCCGAAGTCCATTCCCGGGCGAATCGCCCTGGCGCGACTGCTCGCAAAGCAGAAGCGTTACGATGAAGCCAAATCCTTGCTCAACGAACTCAGCGATCTGGGAGCGACCTCGGAGGAAGTCGAAAAACTGCGGGCGGAGTTGGAGCTTGCAAATTCGGGCGAGAAGATCGACGTGCAATCCTTGCAAGCGCAGGTGGCTGCCAATCCGGGGGATTTTGATCTCCGTCTGAAGTTTGCCCGTGCCCTGGCTGCCGCCCTCCGTTATGAAGAGGCTTTGGAGGAAGCACTTCGTCTGGTTCAAACGGCTCAGGGCGACCCAAGGGAGGAAGCACGAAAATTGATGCTTCAGATTTTCAGTATTCTCGGGGCCACTCATCCTCTGACGGAAGAGTATCGCCGGCGCCTGACCATGGCACTGTTTTGAATAAAGCCGGAAAACACCCGTGTGTGACAAAATGGCTCACGCGTCGCTACGTTGGTCACCCTTTTTTGGAGTGTCGATGGGCCGGTGTTGAGTATGCCCAATAGAGACGAGTTAAGTGCGGGGGCAGCGCTCATCAGTGTCCGCGGTGCGCGGGTTCACAACCTTAAAAATGTGGATGTGACAATTCCGCTGGGTCGTCTGGTCGTCATAACCGGTCCGAGCGGTTCGGGAA
The DNA here is from genome assembly GCF_014359955.1 of Thermogutta sp. GTDB lineage: Bacteria > Planctomycetota > Planctomycetia > Pirellulales > Thermoguttaceae > Thermogutta. The sequence goes on from NZ_JACIYL010000021.1 coordinate 767, forward strand.
AAAGTTCGCTGGCGTTTGATACGCTCCACGCAGAGGGCCAGCGTCAGTACCTGGAGACACTGACGCCGTACATGCGGCGGATTATCCCGCAACTGGAGCGCCCTGACGTGGATTGGGTGGAGGGACTACCCCCCACGGTGGCTATCGATCAGCGTGGCGGTCCGCCACCACCTCGAAGCACAGTGGGAACACTCACCGAAGTGTATGATCTGCTGCGGCTTCTTTACGTGCGGGTGGGCGAACTCCACTGTCCCAATTGCTCGGCGCCGGTCGTCGGCCAATCACCCCAGGAAATCTGCCAGGCGATTCTCTCCCTCCCTGAGGGAACGCGCCTCATTCTTCTGGCCCCTGTTCCGATCAAGAAATCGCGAAAGGCGTCAGAAATAGTGGCCACGATCCGCAAATTGGGGTTCCCGCGCATTCGGCTCAATGGGCAACTGTGCGATCTTGACGAATTGACGCCCAAGGCCCTTGAAGGAGAATGCCGTGTCGAAGTCGTGGTGGACCGTGTGATCGTCAGACCTGCCATCGAGACGCGATTGCGCGAATCGCTTCAGACCACTCTCCGTATTTCGGATGGACAGGCGGTCATTTCTTACGAAGCCGTCGGGGAAAATGGTGAACCCGTTTGGTTGGAGCGGGTTTTCAGTACTGTTCGTCGCTGTTCTCGCTGTGGTGAGCTCTATCCCGAAGTCGATCTTCGAACTCTCAGCTTTTACAGTCCCCACGGTGCCTGTCCTCAGTGCGAGGGCCTTGGTCTGGTGGACCGATTTGATCCAAACCTGGTGCTTGACTTTTCTCGAGGACTGGAAAACGGGGCGGTGCGAGTGTGGAAAGATGCTCGCGCGAAGCTGAAGCATCACGCCAAAAAGATCGAACGATTGATGAAACAGGGCGGATTCGATTGGTCAACGCCGCTCGGGAGCATTCCCGAAGAGTTCCGCGCAAAACTGATCTTTGGTACCCGACCCTCCGATCAGACTGTGGACAAGTCTCTTCCGAGCCCTCCGACGGCGCGGCGAACACGGAGCACGGAATTCGTGGGAATTCTTCAGCTCCTGGAAGTGGAATATGAGCTGTTGGCAGAAGATTGGCAGCGCCGCGAGTGGGCGGCATTTCGGTCCGAGGTGGCCTGCCCATCCTGTCGGGGAGCTCGTCTTGGTCCGCTGGGACGCTCGGTGATGGTTCAGGGTGTGCCCATTCATGCACTCTGTGCATGGACGATTCCAGAGGTGCGTGCCTTTCTGGAAACGCTCAATCTTCCACCGTATCAGCAGAGCGTGGCAGCGCCGATCATTAAGGAGATCCTGCATCGGCTTGATTTTCTCAATCAGGTCGGGCTCGATTATGTCACGCTGGACAGACGGGGCGAGACTTTGAGCGGCGGGGAACTTCAGCGCGTGCGATTGGCGGCTGGACTAGGGGCCGTATTGAGCGACGTGTGTTACATTGTGGATGAACCGTCAATCGGGCTCCATCCGCGAGATAACGATCGCCTCATTGCTAGTCTCCGTCAACTCGTTGATCGTGGAAACACGGTGATTGTGGTGGAACACGACGAAGCGATCATCCGGGCGGCAGACTGGGTGATCGACATGGGACCTGGCGCTGGACCCGCCGGAGGGCAGGTTGTTGCTGAGGGGGCCGTGGCCGATATCATGGCGCATCCCCACTCTATCACAGGACGTTATCTTGCGGGCCGGGATGCGATTCCTGTTCCCACCCGCCGGCGTCAGCCGCAATCGGGGCGTGAAATTGTCCTCGTAGGGGCCACCACGAACAACCTCAAAAATATCACGGTTCAATTTCCGATTGGACTGCTCGTCTGCATCACCGGAGTGAGCGGGTCTGGAAAGAGCTCGCTTCTCAGCCTGACTCTCGCGCCGGCCTTAAAACGGGCGCTCCTCGGTTTGGGAAACAAGGGCGCGGGATATCAGGAAATTCGCGGCTTCGAAAACGTGGACAGGGTTGTGGATGTCGATCAATCACCCATTGGCAGATCCCCTCGCAGTAATGTCGCGACCTATACCGGGGTGTTTGACGAGATCCGACGGGTGTTTGCCACCACGCGGGATGCACGCCGTTTGGGGTTTCGGGCCGATCGGTTCAGCTTCAATAATCCGGCCGGTCGCTGCGCCGTGTGTCAGGGATTGGGGCAGCAGAAGATCGAGATGGATTTTCTATCCGATATGTACGTCACCTGCCCGGCGTGTCTTGGCCGCCGATTCAACGCCCAAACGCTGGAGGTGCGTTACCGCGATAAGACGATCGCCGACGTACTGGAGATGTCGATCGAGGAAGCACTGGACTTCTTCGAAAATTTTCCCGCCATTGAGACGGTTCTGCGATGCCTGCGGGAGGTTGGGCTGGGCTATCTTCAGCTTGGGCAGAAAGCCGTGGCTCTATCGGGCGGAGAGGCCCAGCGAATCAAGCTGGCAGCCGAATTGGCACGAGGACGCCGAGGAAAAACGGTGTACCTTCTTGACGAACCGACAACCGGTCTTCATAAGGACGATGTGCGGCGTCTCCTTGCCGTCCTGCATCAATTGGTCGACGCAGGAAACACAGTGATCGTGGTGGAGCATCACCTTGACCTGATCAAGTCGGCCGACTGGATTATCGAACTGGGGCCCGAGGGTGGCCGAGAAGGGGGCAACGTGGTGGCCGTGGGAACTCCCGAGGAGATCGCTTCTAACCCCAACAGTCCCACAGGCCGCTATTTGGCTCCAATTCTAAAACGGAGCTAGCATATGATCGGCTGATTGAGGCGGTCGCGCGGCGGGAGAAAGAGTTTTAAACCGACGCGGAATCGACAAAACAAACGACCCCGTTCCCAAAGGATTGGGGCCTCATTATTCACTCTTAACCCGACCAAACCGGATTCAATATCCGCCGGTGTTGGTCTCGCCGCCGTCTCGGGTAGATAGGGCACGGTAAACGGCCAGATCGATCGTATCGGAGATGAAGCGGACTGTACCGTCACCGAACCCAAAATTACCTCCGCCGGGGTGAAAACTTCCGAAGGCTCCGTTGTTAGAGCCATAGACGACCCCTTGTCCCGGTGGGGTGTTAAGGGGATTGTCGGTAGTCCGCAAGGAATCGGTGTGTCGCCCTGCGATCCACCAGCGATTCACACCCTCGGGCGTGTGCGATTTAACGACTTCGCCGACGAAGAATGTGTTGCTCAGCCCGTCGGTGCAGTCGGCATATTTCAGAGAACGAATGTACATGAACATCCCGGTGTTACCGGCTTTAACAGCTCCGCTAATGCCCTGGCTGGGGCCGATCGAACCGGAGCACAGCGCGTAACAACCCGTGGAGTACACAGGTGTCGGATTGTTCACTGTGTAAAGTGGCTCGTCCGTCGATGAGGGGCAGACAAAGACCTGCGGCCGGGTGCGAAAGAGCTGATCGTAATTAGGGATAAGGCTTAACCACCCGGTCGTTGAGGGACCGATGCCACAGTTCGGCGGCTGAATGGCCCCTAACTGGAAACCGATTTGGTCGTAAATATTTTTCGCTTCCAGGTATGGCAGCAGCATGACGAAGCCGCTGGTTCCCTGGCGCTTGTAATCCGGCACAGCATTAGAACCCGAAGTCGGGGCAAGGCCGTAGTAGTTGGAACAGTCCGACCCCATTCGGCCAGGGGGCAGAGATTTTACCGCCTGCTCGTAATTGGCCATGGCAAGCGTGATCTGCTTCAAATTGTTGGTGCACTGGGACCTTCGCGCTGCTTCTCGGGCGGCTTGGACGGCCGGTAATAGAAGCGCGATGAGGATCCCAATGATGGCGATCACCACGAGAAGCTCCACGAGCGTGAAGCCAGGAGACCGCGATGGGCGACACGTTTTGACAGACAGCATACGGGACCTCCATTAAACAACAATGACGGGAAACGGAAACGCCAAACCGACGTTAAAGTGATCAAAACTTGTTCGGATCATCTGAAATTGGGGTAGCCTGAACTTTTTTCAGGGGACCGCTGATATCAATCCGGAGCGAGTCGGTGGGTTTGTCGATGGTCACCGTTAAACCACTTGTCTCAGGATCGGCATATTTCTCATCAATGAGCGAGACACTTTCCTGTCCGACCATCGCATTAAGGATGATAGCAACTTTGTGCGTACCGGGCACACAGCCGTCACCCTCCTCAAAAGTTGTGAGTGTGAACTTCCCGGTTTGCGGATCAATCTGACCGGTGGCGGCTCGTGTTCCTTCGGGCACCACGCGGATGAACCCCGGCACCCCCGCTGCAAGTGGTTGACCATCGATGAAAACCTGACCTGACACTTTGACGAGCCGGGGCCTCCCTTTTCCACAACCAGGAATCACCAGCGAGACCACAATCAGCAGTAACAGGACCGGCAAACGAGACGGAGCGCAACGTTGAGTCATCCGCGGATTCTCCAGTTAAGTCACAAAGACACATCAGTGCACGGGAATGCAATGTTCGCGTGGCAGAAACCTGGTGTCTGGGCTGGCATTTCTACCACGCAATATGGCCAGACCAAACAATATTAGTCAAGATGTAAGAAATGCGAACTGTTTAATAAAAAAGACGATCTGCCTGTTGACAGTACATTGGAACAAACTTTTTCAGTAGACCAAACAAAAAAGGTCGCCGGTCTTGCGACCGACGACCCGGCTCGGAGGAGGGACGTCAGCTTGGCTGCGTGTTATTGCGTGATGCCGAGCTTTTCTTCCTCTTCTTCCGCAATGATGATCCGCGGCGTGACCATCATCATGAGGCTCTGGGTTTCACGCCCGACACCCACGTTCTTGAACAGGCGATTGACGTAGGGGATCTTGTCGAGCATGGGCACGCCGAACTCGTTGCGGCCTTCGCTCAATCGCTTGATCCCACCGAGGAGCACCGTTCCGCCGTCGGGGACACTCACAGTCGTCAACACGTAGAAGGAGGCTACGGTCGGCAACTGAACGGTCGTGCCGGAACGCGTTGTGCTGCGTGAATTGGCGTTCCTGGTGTTGTCGTTCGGTGTCTCCTGGTTACCTTCAGCCGACGTGCTTTCTGTGGTAGTCTCGGAACCCGTGAAGGTGAATTCGTTCACCTCCTTGATCCGTGCGAAGTAGGGAATAACCGTCATCCGCACGAATCGCCGGTCCTGTGAGACGACAGGTTGCACCGTCAGGAAAGTCCCTTCATGAACCATCGTGACCACGGGCTGCTGAGCCGCCGCGAAGTCACCAACCACCGGGATCACGCTGATCACGAAGGGGCTGGTGGACTGGTCGGCCACGATGCCGTACTGCCCGTTGAACAGCGTCACCTTGGGGGCTTGCAGCACGTTGGACCGGCGGTCACCCTGTGCAGCCTCGATGAAGAAGAACGCCTCAATATCGCTCAGGATCGCAAATCCGAGCTGGGCACCTGCGGTCGGGTCGTAGCCACCGAATTGCGGAACTGCGAGGCTGAAACTCCCCTGGCGGAAAGGAATGTCGAGGTCCGCGCTGAACACGTTGGGCGCTGACAGACCCACCGTTACACCCTTGCCGCTGTCGCGGTCACGCAGATCGCGGGTATCAATCTGTTCATCAGCGTCACCAGTGGGATCACCCTGCTGTACGATCTGCCCAAAGCGAACACCCCGACGGCCGTCGATCTTGTCGTCGATGTCGAAATCGAAGTCCACACCGATCCGTTCGAAGAAGTTGTCGTTGAGGGTGATGAACCGAACTTCCACCGTGACCTGGAGGTCCTGCATGCGACGGAGTTGCTCCAGCAGATCGGAAATCTGTTCGTGAACCTCCTGGGTCTGGCTGATGACCAGGCTCAGGTTTGTGGGGAAGGGAGAAATCGAACCGGGGCCGCCCACCGTGTCCCACGTATCAGGTGCGACCGTGGTTTCGATGAGATCGATGAGGCTCTGGAAGTCGGCAAGAGCGGCACCACCCATTCCACCAGGACCGGTTGTGATGGGAGCGTTAGCTCCGCCCGGCGACGCATGGGCGGCAGCAGTGGACATCTGGGCGAGAATCGAGGGGTTCACGCCAGCCGTCGCTTTCGAGCCGTCGCGGGTTGCAACCACGGCAACGGGGGCCAGCGGTGAGCCTGTCTGATTCACACCCAGTTGGGCCAGAGCCGTGCTGTAGGAATCCGCGAGTGTATTCACCTCGCCCCTGAAATTGGGAATGGGAGAGACGAGGTCGGCGACATTGTACACGACCGGATACACGGTACCTCGGCGGTACTGCTCGCTCGTAATCTTCAGGACGTCGTCCTTGATGACGTAGGAGAGATGGAGCGGCTCAAGCACCAGATTCAGGGCACTCTTGAGCGAGATTTCCTGCGTCAGGTTGATCGTCACCGGCGTATCCGTGGTGACACCCTCCGCGGCGAGACCGGCTGGATCGACGTGGATATTGACGTCCACCAGCTTTGCGAGATAATCCAGCACCCGACCGAGCGGAGCATTCTCGAACTGCATCATAACGAGCGTGTTCAGCTTCTGCTCGATTTCCAGCTCCCGGGCGGAGCGCTGGCGACCGGTCTCGGTAAACTTGGAGCGACGCTTGGTCAGGTCTGCCCAGGACTTGGCGTCGGGCATCACATAGGGATTGGAGTCATCGAACGGAATGGACGCCTTGTCCACCGACGCCAGTTGAGCCAGGAATCCCTGCTCTTTCTGGTCGCGGATGGCCATGCTCTCGCTGTACTGGCGGATGAACCGGGCGTTAAGGACGAGTTGCCTGGTCACCGGATTGTCGGGATCCAGTTCTGCCGCTTTCTTGGCTACGACCTCCGCCTCGGCGAATCGCTGCTCTCGCATGAGCTGATTGTATTGCTCCACGAGCTGGGCCAGCTTGTTCTGACGATCGAGGTTGGACTGCTGTTCTTCGGCAATTTTCTGAGTAATCTCTTGATTCTTCTTTTCCCGCTCAATGCGTGGGCGATTCTGTTCCAGGTAATACTGGAAGTCCGCAATCTGCCGATCGAGTCTCCGTAGGAGTTGGTCCCGCGTCGTCAGGTCCAGCGTGGCATTGTCCACCGTCTTTCGCGCATCCTGCAGGATTTGCAGAGCCTTTTCCGGATCCTTTTCCCGCAGGCTTAAGGCTTGCGACTCTTTGAGGGAAATGTCTGCCACAAGCTGCCTGGTGGCCAGTTGCTGCTGAGTCATCGCATCCGGTGCGGCCAACCCCGGATTGGCAGCGGCCTGAGTGACGGCACGGGCAGCCTCTTGCTGCAGGACGTCCTGGACCCGTTGGACCGTGACGGGATCCATTTCGTTAAAGTATGCCGTGGACTGGCGAAAGTATTCCATGGCGGCGGCATGGTCACCGCGGCGCAGCGCCTCTTCGGCCTGTCTCACAAGCGCCATCCCGCGGCTTTCACCCGCAGGCGAAGTGGTGGCTTCCGGGCTGAACGGGCTGCCCGGTGTGGCCGGTGCCTGCTGGTAGACGCCGGCCGGAACGTTGCGAGTCATGTCGCGAGTCGGATCATAAACCGCAGCGGCGGCGACATTCCCATTGTAGGCACCTGCGGCAGGAACCACGGTCTGAGCACCCGCCGGCTGCACGCCGAGACGCTGCTTCATCTGCTGGATGTCAGCGAGCACACGGCCCGGGGAGTCTTCCTGTGGGCTGAAGGCACCTTCCGGCACGCGGAGCATCGCTGCCTGGTTAGCCAGCGTTTCCGCCGTGCTCAAGTCCCCGGCAGTCAGTGCTGCACGAGCCTGCGCCAGAATCTGCAGCACCCGCTGCTTTTGTGCGGCCAGATCGCTCCCCTGAGCTCGCCGCGCGCGCTCGGCGGAGATCCGCTGGAGAACCGTTTCCGGTTTCATCTCGAAGGGGCTGAAGGTGATTCCCTGTTGAGCGGCCAATTGGGCAAGCCGTTCTGCTTCGTCCAGGTCACCCCAGCGCAGCAATCCGTCTGCCTCTTCCAACAGAAGCTTTGCGTAGAGGCGACGCCACCCTTCGGTTTGCGACCGCTCGGCCTTCTGGGCCATCAAATTTTCGTGGGTCTGGATGAGTGCCTCGACCCGTTCCGGTGAGTCCTCGAACCGCCCGTAGGTAAGTCCGAGAGAACGCACCTGGTCAAGGTATCGTCGCGCTGTTTTGACATCGCCCAGGGCAAGGGCTCGTCTTGCTTCCAGGAGCCATTGATCACTCTGCATCTGGGCGGGTGACTTGCCTGAAGCACTGGTGGGAGGGGCCACCTGCGTGATTTGACCCACCGGGGGCAAGGGATTGACCGACGCCGGGGTACTGGATGTGCCGACTGATATCTGGCCGCCCATTTTGCGGATGTCCTCCGCCAGTTTGGCCGGCGAATCCTCTTCCGGGCTGAAAGTTGCCGGGAGGGCGGCGGCCATCTGGCACCATTGCGCCGCTTCCGTCAGATTCCCCCGAATCAGGGCCATCCGACCGTTGCGGACATACGTTTTCGCCTGGGTTTTAGGATCCGGTGTGGATTCGGTGAGGTTCCGTGCACCGAAGGGATCCTGCACCGGACCAGCGTTGGTTCCCCGGCTCCCTCGGGCGTTTTCCAGAGCCCGGCGGACCTTTTCCGGGGTATCGCCCAGATAGAGAGGGGGATACTTGACTCCCAGGCTCTCTGCTTGCTGGAGGAGTTGTTCGGCGCCTTCGTAATTCCTCTCGGCGATCGCCTGTCGCGCCCGGGCCAGTAAGTCGTCACACTGGCGGCGGAGCACTTCAGGACTGGATGGTGTGCCAACCCCAGGTGCTTGACTGGGGTTTTGGCCCCAAAGCTGTCCGTTCACCATCATGAACGCCAGGCAGATCGCTGCCACTCCGCGGAAGAACACAGTCGGTGCGTTCAAGCCAGCTCTCCTTTCGAGATCACCCAGACTCCGTTCGGTACCTCGTGTTGTGTCCATCGGACCGCTATCGCTCCGTTTGATGAGAATCCGCACCGGCATACGGGATCGCCTCCATGCGATGCCACACACGCCGCAAATCCTCGCCTGCTCCACCCTGCGGGAGTCCTCACCATCGGCGAGGAATGCCTGATTTCCCTGCGATGTGATTCGCTATAGCGCGGGATAAATACTGATGCTACGTTACTGGGTCAAGAGTGATTGTTCGCAATTCTAAAGTCCCCCGGCTCATCGTGATGGCACTTGTACGGGTGGGCGCGAAACAGCGTCCTCCATGATTGCCCGCTATCGGGCGCGCGAGTCATCGGCACCTCTTCATCACGCCACAGGCCACTCCTGCGACCGCGAATGAGCCGGAGCCAATGGCGAGGCGAAAAATAGCCAAGGTTTCATGACGGGTCAACACCAAAAATTTGAAGAGCTGGCGATGAGTGACCGGTTCCATCCGCGAGGTGAACCGTCACGCTCCAGACAAGCCGTTTCACCGCAGATGTGACGCCCCAGAGCGAACTGGAAGTTACGGTTTTCTCCAGGGCTGGGCGAAGCAGAATGGGCCTGACCGTGACCGATCTGCGCCGCCACGAGTTACATTACAATATCGAAAACGCAGACCACATAATGTGCGCCCGTCATCAGCACCGGTCACCAAAATCGAGAAAAATCACCGCTCAAACCAGTTGCGGAACATGTGGATGGTGGCGGCTCTTCCCATCCGTGCTATGGAGGTGGTCAGCGGGATTTCCTTCGGACACACCTTGACGCAGTTCTGGGCATTGCCGCAGACCTGAATGCCACCTTCGGCAATGAGCGCGTCGAGGCGGTCCCGGCTGTTCATTTTGCCCACGGGGTGACTGTTGAACAGATCAATCTGTGCGATGGCGGCCGCACCCATGAAGTGTCGGTTAGTAATTTCCGCTTCGCGTCGGCGGTAGTCGTCTTCCGATTCTCCAGGCAGCCGCTTGACCTCGATTTTGAGGTACTGCGGGCATGCTTCCATGCAGCAGCCACAGCTCATGCATTTGCTGAGCACGTAGGCAATCTCCTGCATTTCCTGGGATTGCCGCAACGGCGGGCCCAGGTCCAGGTAACTGTCCACAGGAATCCACGCCTTGATCTTTTTGAGAGTGGCGAAAATCCGGGTGCGATCCACCACCAGATCGCGGATGACCGGAAACTTGGTCATGGGTTCAAGCCGTATGCCGGCAGGTCGATCCGCCAGGAGTTTATCCACCAATGCGGTGCAGGCCTGTCGCACGCGCCCGTTGATCACCATTGTGCATGCGCCACAGACCTCCTCCAAGCAGTTGCACTCCCAGGCAACCGGGGGAACACGCTTGCCATCAGCGTTTACGCCGAGTTCCGCAATCTTTTGAAGAACGCTGATGACGTTCATGTCTGATTCATAGGGAACACGAAAGCGCTCCCAGTAGCTCGGTCGCCCTGGTGCGTCCTGTCGCTTGACTTCCACGAGAAACTCGCGGGGTGGAGTGGACGATGTATGAACGGACGGCATAGGTCACTCTCGTCAGCGATTGCCTTGACTACATCGGCAGGAGCCGTACCAATCCTCCTGTCTGTTGCTCCCGCTTGATCGTTGCGAAACGTCAATCTCCGAAGTGTTCGGTTTCCACTGCAGCTGTCCGATGCAATGGACAGGACCGTACGCAGGCGCTTTGATGGAAACCATCACACTCTGATCGCTTGCTGTTTGGCTCGGGTTCGCTCTTTCCAAACTTCTTCAATGACCTCTCCGCCCACCACGCCATACAGACGCGGTCGTGGGGGAATGAGTGATGTATCCACTTCTTCGTAGGATATCTCTGGATCACCGTTTGGTCCGCAGACGGCGATCGTGGATTTCAACCACCGGCGGTTGTTCTCCTCAAACCGATCACACCATTCCTCGGCCTGGCGGCGCCTTTCTGCGGGGTCAGTTGCGGTGATGGACGGGAGCTGGAACTCCGGCTTGAAATGGGCTCCCCGACATTCATCTCGCAGGCGAGCGCCCTTCAGAATCGCCTTGGCCAGGGGGAACATGTCCATCAAAGCCCGCACGAAGACAATGTTCTGATTTGTCCACAGCCCACGATCGGCGATCCCGCACCGAGCGGCACGTTCCTGAAGCTCGCACACCTGGGCGTACGCCCGATCAAGTTCGTCGTTGTGCCGAACAACCGTGGCTGCCTTGGTCATCACCTTCCCCAGTTCCTGATGGATCTTGTATGGATTGTCTCCATCTGCGGGGCGTGCGAGCAGTGATTCGAATCGCCGCCGATGTTCCCGCTCCGCCTGTTCCAACAACCGGCTGGGTACCTTGCGCTGTCCATTTTGGTGGAGGATCTCGATGTACGAGACAATACTTGGGGCGACGATCAGGCCGCTAAAGATACAAGAGAGCAGGGAATTGGCGCCCAGTCGGTTGGCACCGTGATACTGATAGTCGCACTCACCAACGGCGAACACGCCTTGCAAAGAGGTGTGATGGTTGCGCGGAGACCCAATCCGTAACCCGCCTGACTCTGTGCGTTCGTAGTCCACCCACAACCCACCCATCGAATAGTGAACGGCGGGAAAGATTTTCATCGGTACGACGCGAGGATCGACCCCCTGGAACTTCTGGTAAATCTCCAGAATGCCGCCCAATTTGCGGTCAAGAACCTCCCGCGGCAGATGTGTGAGATCGAGGTACACGCAGAGCCGATCCTTTTCGACACTGAGCCCCTCTTCCGTACAGACCTTGAAAATCTCCCGCGTGGCAATATCGCGCGGCACCAGGTTGCCGTATTTTGGGTATCGTTCCTCCAGGAAGTAATATCGCTCGTGCTCGGGAATCTCCTGCGGCGGTCGGGGATCCTGGGGACGGCGGGGGACCCAGATCCGGCCTCCTTCCCCGCGGGCCGACTCACTCATCAGCCGGAGCTTGTCAGCCCCCGGGATCGCAGTCGGATGGACCTGAATGAACTCCGGGTTGCCGTACTTGGCGCCTGCCTGGTACGTGCGACTCGCCGCGCTCCCGTTGCACGCCATCGACATCGTCGATCGCCCGAAGATGACCCCACATCCTCCAGACGCGATGACCACTGCGTCCGCCGGCAAAGCGCGGATCTCCATGCTGACCAGGTCCTGAACCACACACCCCCGGCAGATACCGTTTTCGTCCAGTATGGGCCCCAAATAGTCCCAGAATTCATACTTGCGAACCTTCCCGGCGACTTCCCAGCGGCGGACCTGCTCGTCAAGGGCATAGAGGAGTTGCTGTCCCGTTGTGGCCCCCGCAAACGCCGTGCGTGGGTACAGCGTACCACCGAATCGTCGCTGATCGCGAAATCCCTCCGGAGTCCGATTGAATGTGACCCCCAGCCGATCCATCAGGTCTATGATTCGGGGGGCCCATTCAGTCATCTCTTTGACCGGTGGCTGATGCTGCAGAAAGTCCCCCCCATACACGGTGTCGTCGAAGTGCTTCCACTCGCTGTCGCCCAACTGTCGGGTGAGATGGTTCACGCTGTTGATCCCACCCTGCGCACACACGCTGTGAGAGCGTTTGACGGGCGTCAAACTCACGAGATCAACGTGGACGCCCAGTTCGGCAAGCTTCATCGTCGCAGATAAACCTGCCAATCCACCGCCCACGACGACAACGTGCATCTCATCCATTGTTCTCACCCAAAAATGTCACGCGTTGCGGTTAGTTGCAGTGGCGACGCCAACCTGCCCCGCGATACCGGCGGGGAACCAGCGTCCCACCACCTGTGCAACGTCCAACTTCGTTGGACCATTTCTCCCTGTAACCCGCCCTCTCCGCTCGCTCAAGCCTCGGTGGGTGTCGGAGTCTTTCATCTTCGGGCGAACACCGATCGCCCCACGCTACTCTGCCGGCATGACCGGCATCGGAAGCGGAACCGACACCCGGTTTGCGGTTTGGGGCGACTCCTTGGCTGTCTCCATTCCGTACAGGGCAGCGACGGCGATGCCCCCCAAAAACAACCCCACAATCAGGCAAAAGATGGAAGCGGCCCTCTGAGCACGGGGACTGATCCAGATCCCCCATGTGATCCCGAAGGTCCAAATACCATTAGCGAAGTGATAAACGCATGAGAGCACCCCGACAGCATACAGGACCCCGATCAGCGGCGAAGCCTGAATTGCCTTGGCCGCGGTGATCACGTTGGCCGGGTCGAACTGTTTTCCGCCCAGAGGTTTAGCCACATTTTCCACCCACCACTCGAACTTGAACCAACCATGCATGTGGAAAACGTGCCAAAAGATGAAGAAGAACGCGATCACTCCCGTCCAGCGCTGAAGTGTGTAGCGAATATTTTCCAGGTAGGGATACTGGCGGACGTTGCGCTTGCCCCGTGATACGATCATCATGCCGATCACCGCGTGGAAGATGATGGGCAGAAAGATGAAAGGCCATTCAAGAAGCATGATCGTGGTCGGGCCGAGGCTGTGTATAAGCCCCACACGATACTGGAAAATTTCCACGCCGTCTGCTATTGACGCATTCGTAGCCAGATGGAAGATAAGAAAGCCACCTACCGGCACCAATCCGGTAAAGGAGTGAAGCCGCCGAATGGTAAACTCGTGCTTGCCAAAGAAAGATGCCAGATCAAACCAAGCCACGGCCGACTACCTCATTCCGTCCAATAGGAGGGTACAATGCTCCCCATCTGCGGGATCCTGCAGAAAGCCGCTGTGTCAATTATGCCAGATGATATCGGTCGATATCAATCATTAACCAGTATACGGCGGACAACCCCTGCTATGCAATGAGACGGCAACCGAATGGT
>NZ_JACIYL010000210.1 GCF_014359955.1 Thermogutta sp.
AATTCGCCGTCCATGAAAAAAGCAAACGACGTGTCTCTGTCTTCCGCGGTGAGTGCCCACGGTTCGGTCTGCCAGCAGTCGTCCATTGATCTGCGTGTTGTTGACGAGATTGTGGAACGCTGCGGACGGGGACCAGAAGCCGCGATCCCCATCCTCCAGGCCATTCAGAACCATTTCCGTTATCTGCCCCAGGAGGCCCTGGAACGTGTCTGCGAATTGACACAGGTTCGTCCGGCCCAACTGATCGGTGTGGCGACGTTTTACGGTCAATTTCGCTTCCGTCCTGTTGGCCAGCACATTATTCGCGTCTGCCACGGAACTGCCTGTCACGTGAAAGGGGCCCCCCGCATCCAGGAGTCGCTTGAGCGCCATTTGAGTATTTCCCAGGGAGAAGACACCGACCCGGAGGGGCTTTTCACCATTGAAAAAGTGGCGTGCCTGGGCTGTTGCACTCTGGCCCCCGTTATCCAGATTGATCAGCTTACCTACGGACGGCTGACGCCCACCAAAGTGCCGCAGGTTCTGGCTGATTTTCTCCACCAGCAGAAAGAGGGTATCCCCCAGGACGAGCTGTTGGGCGGAACAGATGGTACGGCCCAGGGAGAAATCCGCGTTGGGTTGGGATCCTGCTGTCAGGCGCAGGGGAGCAGGGAGGTCTACGAACGTGTGAAAAGCCTGGCGGCCGTGGCAGGTGTTTCGGTGCGGGTCAAACGGGTGGGATGCGTCGGCATCTGTCATCAAACCCCGTTGGTGGAAGTCATCCCCAAGCAGGGACAGCCTCGGGTGTATTCCCGGGTGCAACCCGAAGATGTTCCCGCTATCATTCACCGGCATTTTCGGCCGAAGAATTTCTTCGCCCGGCTGCACTATGGCTGGCAGCGGTGGCTGGATCATCTGCTTGGCGACATCGACGAGGACGAACTGGCACCCAAGCCGCTGGATGTTCGGGATCCGCCGGTAGAAGCGTTTCTCGGCCGACAGATCCGCATTGCCACAGAATGGGCAGGAGAAATCGACCCCCTGGACCTTGAGGAATACCGAATTCGGGGAGGATTCTCGGCAGCAGAGAAGGCCCTCAAGGAGTGGACTCCGGAGAGGATCATCGAGGAGGTGAAACAGAGTGGCCTGCGGGGTCGTGGAGGGGCGGGCTTTCCCACGGGAGTGAAATGGGAACTCGTGCGAAAGGCCCAGGGAACGAAAAAATATGTTACCTGTAATGGTGATGAAGGAGACCCCGGGGCCTTTATGGATCGGATGATTCTTGAATCGTTCCCCTACCGCGTCATTGAGGGGATGCTCATTGCAGCCCGGGCGGTGGGTGCCAGTGAAGGCATTTTCTACATTCGTGCCGAATATCCGCTTGCCGTGGAACGGATTCGGGAAGCCATTCGGCGGTGTGAAGAGGCGGGCATCCTGGGCGACCGCATTCTGGGGACAGAGCACTCCTTCCACGTTCGCGTTTACGAAGGTGCGGGGGCCTTTGTTTGCGGGGAGGAAACAGCCCTGATCGCCTCCCTGGAGGGCCGCCGTGGAATGCCTCGATTACGACCTCCTTATCCCGCCGAATTCGGGTTTGCCGGCCAGCCCACCCTGGTCAATAACGTGGAAACTTTCGCCCTCGTGCCGTGGATCATACGGAACGGGGCTGCGCGGTTTGCCGCGCTCGGGACCGCAACGAGCAAGGGCACGAAAGTCTTTGCACTGGCGGGGAAGGTACGCCGGGGCGGTCTCATCGAAGTGCCCATGGGCATCACCCTGCGGGAGATCGTGGAGCAAATCGGTGGTGGCGCCCAACCCGGCCGACGGCTCAAAGCCGTCCAAGTGGGTGGCCCGTCTGGAGGATGTATCCCGGAATCCCTGTTCGACACCCCCGTGGACTACGAGGCCCTGACGGCCACCGGCGCCATCATGGGCTCGGGAGGATTGATTGTCCTTGATGATAGCGATTGCATGGTGGACATTGCCCGGTACTTTCTCCGCTTCACCCAGGATCAGTCCTGTGGAAAATGCACATTATGCCGCATCGGCACCCGGCGGATGCTCGACATTCTGGACCGAATTTGCGAGGGGCGCGCCCAGCCGGACGACCTCCGAACGCTCGAAGATTTATCGCAAACTGTCAAGGCGGGCAGTATCTGTGGACTGGGTAAGACCGCACCGAATCCGGTCCTCACCACGCTGCGGTATTTCCGGGAAGAGTACGAGGCCCACATCCGGGGTGAGTGCCCAGCGGGTCGATGTGCTCCCCTTATTCACTACCGGATCACGGACGCATGCATCGGTTGCACGTTGTGCGCCCAAAATTGCCCGGTGAATGCCATCCCTGTTCGGCCGTACCAAAAACACTCCATTGATGATCAGCTTTGCACCCGCTGTGACACCTGTCGGATCGTTTGTCCAGAAGGGGCGGTGGTCATCGAGTCGGGAGGCAAAGTCGTTGGGCCTTCCAAAATGTCCACACACACGTCACCTCCGTCAGGCCCCGTCCCTTTGGAGATCGCCCATTTTGCAGGCAAGGGTGTTTCCGGCAGTATTCCCTTGACTGACCAGTCCACCCATAAAGTGGCTGCTACCACAGGGAGTTCTTCCTCGCTATGAGCTCCGTACTTTGCCGTGTGACGATTGACGGACGGAGTATCACCGTACCATCGCGAACCAGTGTGCTCAAAGCGGCCCGGCAGTTGGGGATTGATATTCCCACGCTATGTTTCCTGGACGGTTTCAAGCCCCAGACCTCATGTCTGGTTTGCACGGTGAAAGTGATCGAGAACGGGCAGGTTCGGATGGTGCCCTCCTGTGGTACGCCCGTGAGTGACGGGATGGTCGTGGAAAGCGAAACAGACGAAGTGGCCCACGTCCGGCGCACGGCTTTGGAGCTCCTCTTGAGCGATCACCTGGGGGATTGCCTGGCTCCCTGCCACTTTGCCTGTCCCGCCCACATGGATATCCCCACCATGCTGCGGCAGATTCAGAGGGAAGAACTTCGGGAGGCAATCGCCACGATCAAACGGGACATCGCGCTTCCGGCGACACTGGGCTGGGTCTGTCCGCGACCCTGCGAAAAAGGGTGCCGGCGCAATGCAGCGGACGATCCGGTGGCTGTGTGCAGTCTGAAACGTTACGTGGCGGAATGGGATCTTGCGTCCGGCGATCCCTACCTGCCGCCCTGTCAACCGGACAGCGGTAAAACGGTGGCCGTGGTGGGCGCTGGTCCGACGGGATTATCGGCCGCCTTTTACCTTCGCCAACTGGGACACCGCGTGGTGCTGTTTGAAGCGAATGAAAAGGCGGGAGGTCGCGTCCGCTTCCGCCCCGATCCGGGGGGCACCGCCGTTCCGCCGGCTGTTCTGGATGCGGAAATTGATGTGATCTTTCGGCTTGGGATCGAATTTCGGCCACGCACACCTCTGGTGCCGCCTGGGGAAAACGGCATCACCCTCAAGGAGCTCCAGGATAAGTACGACGCGGTCCTTCTCGCGCTGGGAGAACAAACCCCAGAACGGCTCGAGCAGTTGGGTATTCCTCATACACAGCGCGGCATTACCATCAATCGCGAGACCTTCCAGACGCCGCTCGATCGCATCTTTGCGGCAGGAAACGCAATTCGGGGACGAGGCCTGGTGGTCCGCAGTTGCGCCGATGGAAAACTGGCTGCCCGATGCATAGATCAGTTCCTCCGACTTGGCCGGGTGGAGGGTATTCCGGAAATGTTTTCTGTTCGCATGGGGCGATTGGAAAGAGAAGAAGTAGAGCAACTGGCGACGCTGGCTGAACCAATTCCCCGAATCGAGCCGCCACCTGGTGATCGCTGGGAGGACGATCTGGCCGTGCATCAGGCGGGGCGCTGTCTGCACTGCGATTGTCGAGCCCTCCCTCACTGCCGTCTGCGCGAGTATGCCATCCGCTATCAGGCAGATCCCAATCGGTTTCGCGGCGAGCGTGCCAAGCTGGAAATCATTGCGCGGCCTTCTGGGATCATTTACGAACCCGGCAAATGTATTCTCTGTGGGCTGTGCGTCGAGGTGACCGAGGCGGCCCGGGCACCTCTGGGGCTGACATTCGTTGGCCGCGGTTTCGACGTGCGAATCGGGGTGCCGTTCAATCGCTCGTTGGAAGAGGCCCTGGGGGAACTGGCGGAACAGGTCGTCGCCATTTGTCCGACCGGGGCCCTTTCTTTTCGAGAGGGGAAACCGCCCCTCCATCTTCCGGTGCTCAACACAGTGCGAGATGTTCGCGGCTGAGTCGCTGCCGCAACAATCTGCCTCGTGATCGACTCACTGTGGCATGGGTTCCCGACCGGCGCGATGGACTGCGCAATGTTGACAAGCGGACCTGACAAGCAGGTCCCTCCGAAGCATGGTCTGCCGCGAAGGGTTTTCCGAAGGTCGGAGGGGTACGCTTGTCGTGCCCGGTGTCCCTTGTCCACGGGCGTCACCATCGCGGTAGGGGCCATTCATGAATTGCCCGTACTCAAACGCGGGTGAATCGGAGCGGATCATTCAGGGTTGACGAGCGGACCCGACAAGCACGTCCCTCCGAAGGCCAACCTAACGAGCACGTCCCTCCGAATACGGGACCTGACAAGCAGGTCCCTCCGGATTGTATCTCGCTGCCACGCGAGCCTCTCTGGACGCCGGCGTCCCCATATTTGGAGGAGAACAGGCGATGGATCACCCAATACCCGGTACCCCAAAAGGTCCCAGGGGATAAAATGGATAGTTCGGCTCGTATGGCACTTCAGGATTTAGGCCGATCCGGGAAATCTGCTCCCAGGTTGGTTGCCAGGCAGCGCGCAGGCATCAACCGGAACGCCTGTGATTTTCAGAAAAACTGCGAGGAAAAGCTGTGGACGTCCAGGACCTTAAGTACACGAAGACCCACGAATGGGTTGCCATTTCCCAGAATGCCGAAGGAAAGACGATCGCCACTGTGGGCATCACCGATTTCGCGGTGCAGGCGATGTCTGACCTCGTGTTTCTTGAACTGCCCCCCGTGGGAAAGCAGGTCCAGGCGGGTGAACCGCTCGGACAGATCGAATCCGTTAAGGCAGTCAGCGATATTTACAGCCCGGTAACCGGTACGGTGGTCGAGGTCCACACGGACCTGGCAACCCACCTTGAGCAATTGACCGCGGACCCATTCGGGCAGGGCTGGATCGCCCGGTTGGAGGTGGCCGATCCGAATGAACTGAACCAGCTCCTGGATCGGGCCGCCTATGAAGCGCAGTGCGCCTCGGAGGCAGAAGAGCACGGGTAAAACGGGAAATTGATCACGGTTCGACCCGCCCGATGAGCAGGGCTCCGAGACAAAGTTGCCGCACACTTGTCCGATTGTGTGGGGAACTTTTGCTGTATTGGTTGTGGATCTTGATCAATCGTGAGGCGGGATTTCCTGATTGATCCAGAAGATTTCCAGGATTTACCTGACTGAGCGATCCGGGAAGGGGTATCAGAGGGCGATGGGAGGCGGGCACCAAGCGATCGGGAAGCACTCCTCCGTCGATGACGCGCTAAGGGAAAAACCATGGCCTATCTTCCGCAAACCGAACAAGAAGTAAAGGCGATGCTTGCCGCGATCGGCGTGCAGAGCATCGACGAGCTGTTTGCCCATCTGCCGTCCGACGTGCGCTTTCAGGGTGAGCTGAAAGTTCCGCCGGCGCTTTCGGAAGTGGAGCTCAGTCAACATATGGAAGAGCTGGCACGGCGGAATGTGGGAACCCATCAAAAGGTGTGCTTTTTGGGAGGCGGGGCCTACGATCACTTCATTCCCGCTGTGGTCGATTTCATCGCCTCTCGAAGTGAGTTTTACACTTCCTACACCCCTTACCAGCCGGAGGTGAGCCAGGGCAATCTCCAGGTTTTCTTCGAGTACCAGACTCTCATCACGCAGTTGACGGGTTTGGATGTTTCGAACGCCAGTCTCTATGATGGGGCCACCGCCCTTGCTGAGGCCGTTCTCATGTGTCTGAGCCTGCAAACCGGCCGCAAGCGGGTGATCGTGCCTCAGAATATTCATCCGGAATATCGGGCGGTTTTGACCACGTATCTTTCCCACGTCTCATCAGAGATTGTCGTGCTGCCCACTCCGCGAGGAATCATCGATACGGAGACCCTCGGGCAGGTGGTGAACGATCAAACAGCGTGCGTCATTCTTCAGCAACCAAACTTTTTCGGCTGTATTGAGTCCGCCGGAAAGATCA
>NZ_JACIYL010000211.1 GCF_014359955.1 Thermogutta sp.
CCCTCGCAGGAGTGGAGTTCGATGGCGAGGTGACCGAAGTGGGCGAATATCCACTGCCCACTTCGTTCTTCAATTCCAACGTCAAAGATTATCAGGTCATCGTCAAGATCAACAACCCGACCGAAGAGCTGCGGAGCGGCCTGACCGCCCAGGTGACGATCCTCGCCCAGCGGGAACCCAACGTGCTGCAGGTTCCCGTGCAGTCGGTCTTTGAAGTGGCGGGCGAATTCTACTGCATCACGGTCAATCCTGACGGGAGCTTGCAGCCGGTGAAGGTGGAAATCGGCCCCAGCAACGAAAAATTCGTGGTCATTCGCAAGGGGCTGGAAGAAAACCAGGAAGTCGTGCTCAACGCGGCGGCTTACCGAGAAAAAGTGGGACTGGCGGAAAAGAACGAGCCCGTCCTCGCAAGCTGGAGCCGCTCACAGGGTGAGCAGGCAAGCGCCGCGCAGGAGGCAGCCGCCAAGGATGCCGAGGCCAAAAAGGCTCGGTTCGAAGCCGGCCCCGTCCGTTCTCAGGACAATCAGCCTGGTGGAGGGCCTGGCATGGCCCATGCGGAAACGCCGGCGGGCGGACCTCCGTCCGGCGGCAGACCGGGTGGGGAAGGCCCTGGCGGCATGCGGCCGCCCGGCGGCTTCAATCCCGCAATGATCGTCGATCGCATCTTTGAACGAATGGACACCAACAAAGACGGCAAGCTTGATTCCGCGGAAATCCCCGAGGATCGCCGGGCCGAATTCATGCAGTCGGACACCAACGGGGATGGTGCCATCGACAAACAAGAATTGCTGGCAGGGTTCGAGAAAATGCGAGCGGCCGGCGGCTTCCCCGGGGGATTCGGTCGCTGGGGTGGCCCCGACGGTCGTCCGTCGCGCCCTGACAACGGGGAAGCCCAATGAACATCGGCGTCTCAGTCCAGAATGTGACCAAAGATTACCACATGGGCACTGAGGTCGTTCACGCCCTCCGTGGTGTCTCCTTCGACGTGCCCGAGGGAGACTACGTAGCGATCATGGGGGCGTCCGGCTCCGGCAAGAGCACACTCCTCAACCTGCTGGGCTGCCTCGACCATCCGACTTCCGGCAAGATTCTGCTGGATGGCGAAAACGTCGCCGAAGCCAGTGACGATCGCCTCGCGGAACTCCGCGCGTCCAAAATCGGCTTTGTCTTTCAGTCCTTCAATCTCATTCCCCAGCTCACCGTCCTGGAGAACATCGAGGTGCCGCTCTATTATCAGCGGCGGCTTTCGCCGAAAGAGCGGGCACGCTGTAAAGAACTCGCTGCGATGGTGGGTCTCGGGGCACGTCTCAACCACAGACCCACCCAACTCTCTGGTGGGCAGCAGCAGCGGGTGGCCATTGCCCGGGCACTGGTCAACGATCCCATCTTCATCCTGGCTGATGAGCCGACCGGAAACCTCGATTCCGTCACCACCGAAGAGATCATGAATCTCTTCGACGAACTCAACCGCCAGGGGAAAACGATCATCCTCGTAACGCACGAACTGGATGTGGGCAGCCGGGCCAAAAGGATCATTCGGCTTCGCGACGGAAAAATCGAGTCCATCACCGATAATCCGGCTCGCAGCTCCGCGCGTACAGAAGCCGCTGTCAATTAGATGCCGTCCTGATCACAGATGGTTCCATCCATGACAATACGAGAAGTCAACACCTGCCGATAAACACCCATGCTTGTTCTCTGGATCCGCACATTCCAACTCGGCGTCAAAAGCCTGATGCTTCATCCTCTGCGGTCCTTGCTGACCGTGTTGGGGATTTTTATCGGCGTGGCCAGCGTGATTTGGCTGCTGGCCATCGGGGAAGGCATCAGTCGCAAGGCCCAGGAGCAGATCGAAAGCCTGGGCGCAACCAACATCATCATCCGCTCCATTAAACCGCCGTCAGAGCAGATTCAGAGCTCGGGCCTGCTCCTGCAATATGGGATTACCCGGGCGGATTACGAGCGGCTGGTCAGCACCATCCCCACCATCACCCGCGCCGTGCGAATTCGCGAACTGCGGCAGCGTTTCAGCTACGGTGGGCGGATGGTCGATGGTCGCCTGGTGGGCTGCACGCCCGAGTACAAGGACATCGTCCGGCTGGAAATGGACCGCGGTCGCTTCATCGAGGACACCGACCTGGAAGACCTCAAAAATTACTGCGTTCTGGCGGCGGGAACGGCCGAACGCTTGTTCCCCTTTGAGGATCCCATCGGAAAGGTCATCCGCATCGAAGAGCAATACTACGTGGTTGTGGGGGTGTGCAAACCGAAAATGCCGTCCGCTGGAATCGGCGGTTCGTTTGCCGCCCAGGACTTCTCCAGCGACGTGTACATCCCCATCACAACCCTCTGGTGGCGCATTGGGGACGTCATTTTCACCCGCCGGGCGGGGTCGCTGGAAGCGGAACAGGTGGAGCTGAGCCAAATCACCCTCCAGGTGGATAAAACGGAAAACGTTATCTCCACAGCCGATGTTGTGAAGGCCACCCTGGCCCGCTACCATCCCACGGAAGACTACGGCGTCACCGTCCCGTTGGAACTTCTCGAACAGGCCCGCATCACCCGAATGATGTTCATGATCTTCATGGGCCTTATCGCGGGCATTTCGCTCGTGGTGGGTGGTATCGGCATCATGAATATCATGCTCGCCACGGTTACCGAAAGGACCCGCGAAATCGGTATCCGCCGGGCGTTGGGGGCCAAGCGGCGAGACATCATCCGGCAGTTCCTTGTGGAAACGGTCGTGCTCTCGACCCTCGGCGGGATTACCGGCATCCTCGTCGGTTTCACCTGTCCCCTACTCAGCGAGGCCATTATGAGCGCCATCCAGATTCTCATGCCACGGGTGTACGACTCGCTGCCGGAGATCGTGCGGACCATGCGGCCGGTGATCGTTCCCAGCTCCGTCCCCCTGGCCTTTGGGATTGCGGTGGCCGTGGGGGTTATTTTTGGCCTCTATCCTGCCCGACGGGCCGCCAATATGGATCCGATCGAGGCCCTTCGGCATGAATGATGGGGCCACAGTTTCCCCGGCGGAATTTCCGGCCCAAACTCAGGGCTCGCCGAACACTTTTCCGGCGGCAACAATAACATTAGAGAGGAACTAACTGTTCTCGGAAAAATTCCCGCCATAGAGGGACCGGCAGGACAGTTGGCGAACTCTTCTAACAGGTCACGCTGGATTCATTAAAAGTGGTGAAACCCATGAGTATTATCGACAGTCAAAAGCCCATCTTCCGCAGCGAGCAGCCGGTCATCCGGCGGCGAACCCGGATCGGCTTCCGGCCAACGGACGACTACAAGGTCATCCAGGCTCAAGCGGTGCTCAGCCTGGTGCTGGGTGTGCTCTCCATCTTCTGCTTCTTCACCGTTTATTTGTTCTGGATTCCCCTGGGTGGTTTGATCTTCGGCTGGATTGCCCGCAAGGAAATCGCGAAATCCCCGAAGGAACGACTCGGCCTGGGAATGGCCCAGACGGGGATGATCCTTTCCCTCGTTTTCGGTGTGCTGGGATGCGGCTGGGTCATGTACACGTATCTGGCAGAGGCTCCCCCCGGATACAAATTGATCACCTTCGCCGAACTCCAACCGGATCCCAACGAGCCCAAGCTCATTCCCCAGTTCGCGCGCGATCTGGAGGAGAAAAAAGTCTTCGTGTGGGGCTACATGGTGCCGGGTGAAAAACAGTACGGCATCACAGACTTCGTGCTCGTGGAACAGCTTTCCCATTGCCAGTTTTGCCAGTCCCAGCTTCGGCCCACCCAGATGATCGAAGTCCATTTCAAAAATGGGCTCTCTGTGGATTATTCCACGAAGAGAATCGGGGTGGGTGGCGTGTTCACGTCGAACCCGGACGTCCTCAAACAGCAGTTCGGCGGGATTGTGTATCGCATCGAAGCCGATACCGTCCGCTGAAAGAAACGCGGGTCGGCCACTGGTGAGAGGCCCGCTCGGGGGGCTAGAATACACAATGGGTGTCCCCGAATACGGCCGTCGCCATGTTTTCATGCTCGTGCGACGCCGTATCGCGGCGCACAGCCAACGAGCACATCAAACTTGCCGCCCGTGACCGGCCCCCATGATCGACGCGGCCACCGTACACTCTGCTGGTCGTGGAACCCAGCCGGGCACGCGGACGGACACGGTTCGAGCACATTACAGGGAAACAACCTGGAGGGGACTGATGCCAGTCCAGATGCAACTTGCCCGAATTGTCCTCAGCGACATCGCAGAAGAGCAAATTATTTACCTCAAAGAGGTGGACGGAGACCGGGCATTTCCCATTGTCATCGGCGTCTTCGAAGCCCAGAGCATTTATCGGGCGGTGAGGAATGTCGTGCTGCCACGCCCAATGACGCACGATCTTATCATCAATATTCTGCAGGAGCTTTCCATCGAGCCGCAGGACGTCCTCATCAGCGAACTTCGTGAACACACCTACTTTGCACGACTCCGGTTTCGGCAGAACGGCTCGCTCGTGGAGGTGGACGCCCGTCCGTCGGATGCCATCGCCATCGCCGTGCGGTGGAAACCTCCCCTGCCAATCTACGTCGCAGAAGAGGTGCTCAGCGAGGCCCTCGATCAATGACCGCCCGGGCAATGTGGACGCCCAGCGCCTCTGGGAGCGTCCAGTTCTGAGCCCTTCTGAGTAGAGGTGGGAAAGATTCAGCGGGCCGTGGCCACCGACAGCACGGTTTCCCGGGGCAGCGTCGGCTCGGTGCACAGCCATTCGTGAATCGCCCGGGCAGCTTCCCGGCCCTGATTGATGGCGTGCACCACCAGCGATGCGCCTTTGACCGTGTCTCCCGCCGCAAACACGCCGGGCACGGAGGTCATCCACTTCTTGACGACCACGTTGCCCCGCTGGTCGAGCTGAAGGCCGAATTGCTGGACAAGCCCTTCATGCTCCACGTGCAAAAAGCCCATGGCCAGGAGGACGAGGTCCGCCGGGACCGTGAAGTCCGTTCCCGGTTTTTCCCGCATTTCCCAACCTTTCGGCCCGCGGATCCATTCCACTTCACAGGCGTGAAGATGGGTCACGTGGCCGTCTTTGACAGAGAGGGCTTTGGTCAGCACGCTCCAGCGGCGGACACACCCTTCTTCGTGAGAGGTGGAAGTCCGCATGATCCGCGGCCAGAGCGGCCAGGGCGTCTCCGGATTTTTACCCTCCGGGGGTTTGGGCAGAATTTCAATTTGCAGGACTGACTTGGCGCCCTGTCGGATGGCCGTGCCCACGCAGTCACTCCCCGTATCCCCACCTCCGATGACAACCACGTGCTTGTCCTTGGCGTAGATGGCATCCGGGCCGGTGGTGGGAACGGGATCGCCGGCGATCCGGCGATTCTGCTGGGTGAGGTAGTCCATCGCAAAATGGACTCCTTTTGCATCCGCACCGGGAACGGTCAGCGGCCGCGGCTTGCCGGCGCCCATGGCCAGAAGAATCGCGTGGAAGCTCCGCCGCAATTCGTCGGCCGTGATGTCACGCCCCACCCACACGTTGGGCTCAAAGTGCACTCCCTCGGCGACCATCTGCTCCAGTCGCCGGTCGATGATGTGTTTTTCCAGCTTGAAATCGGGAATGCCGTAGCGGAGCAGTCCACCGATCCGGTCCGACTTCTCGAAGACAATGACCTCGTGTCCGAGACGGCAAAGCTGCTGGGCGGCGGCCAGTCCCGCCGGGCCGGAGCCGATAATGGCCACCCGCTTGCCGGTTCGCTGCGCCGGCTTGATGGGCCGCACCCATTTCTCGGCAAACGCCCGCTCGGCAATTTGATACTCAATGTGCTTGATCGTCACCGGTTGCGAGTTGATGGAGAGGGTGCAGGCCGCCTCGCACGGGGCTGGACACACGCGACCCGTGATCTCGGGAAAATTGTTGGTGGAATGCAGGTTGTCGGCCGCCTCCCGCCATTTTCCGCGATACACCAGATCGTTGAATTCCGGAATCCGGTTCTTGACTGGGCAGCCCGACATGTGACAAAACGGGATGCCACAGTCCATGCAGCGTGCCGCCTGTTCGTTGAGAATACGCTCGGCGAGTGGCAGATCGATCTCCCGCCAATCGTGGATTCTTTCCTCCACAGGCCGGTGACCTGCGTCCACCCGAGGATATTTCAAAAACCCTGTTGGATTACCCACTGAACACCTC
>NZ_JACIYL010000212.1 GCF_014359955.1 Thermogutta sp.
ATCTCTATGTGACGCTTGAGTATTCCGACGGGCTCAAGCCTTTTCTGCAAAAGCTCGACCAGCATCTGGCAGAAAAAGGTTGGCTATCCAAAGCCATGATCCACGTAAGCGATGAGCCGTCCATCAGGAATGCGGATTCCTGGCGGGAAGCCTCGGCTCTTGTTCATCAGGCAGCACCGCAAATCCGCAGGATTGACGCGATTGAGACCACGGACTTCGACGGCTTTCTCGAAGTCTGGGTCCCCAAGCTTTCTCAATATGACGCATGGCGCGAAGCGTTTGAAAAGCGTCGCGACTCGGCTGAGCTCTGGTACTATATCTGTTGCCATCCCTTTGGAAACGTCTATCCCAACCGATTTCTGGATTTCCCGGGGGCGTCTGTACGGGTGCTTCACTGGATCAACTACCGCTACGATCTGAAAGGGTATCTCCACTGGGGATGGAACTTTTGGGGTGAAAATCCCTTTGGGGTGCCACGCGAGAACCTTCCTCCAGGAGACACGCATGTCGTCTATCCCGGCCGTAACGGCCCGCTCGACTCCATCCGTTGGGAAATCCAGCGCGAAAGTCTCGAGGACTTTGAATACCTCTATCTGCTTGAAAGCAAGATCGAACAAATTCGCAAACGGTTAGGTGATGCCGCACGATTAATTGATCCGCGCCAGCGGCCGCTGGAGCTTGCTCGACGCGTGGTTCCCGAGTTAGGCTGTGTCACCCGAGAGAGTTCCGTAATTTGGCAAACTCGAAAACTCATTACTGACGAAATTGAAGCCCTGGATCGGCCTCCTCTCGGTCTGCTTGTTACTCAACCGCCGGAAGGAACGCCCCTCATCTATGGTCCTGTCAATCTGGAGGTCCGCGGAGTCGTAGAAACGGGAACGCAAGTCATGGTGAATGGGAGTCCCGTTTCGGTACGCTCCGACGGCTGGTTTGGATGTCGCGCGACTCCCCGTGGTGAGCGCGGAGAAGTGCGCGTGGAATTTCGCAAGGACAATCACACGAAGACAATGACGCGATACTTTACCGTCCGCCGTTCCTAATGCCCCATCGCCGTTTGATTTTCGTGTGTAAAGGGGGCTTGTGATGGTTCGATTGGCAGTTGGGAGGGAGAATCAGCTCAGGGAGGAGGAAATGTTTCACAAGGATGTATGGAAACCGCTGCGCAAGAACATGCCGAACTGAAACCGTGGCCGTGCCAAGCGGATCGGCTACGAGTATGTGCGTCAAGGGACGTGCACGGTGTGGACGTGTGTTGAACCGCTGGACTTTTGGCGCGATGTCCGTGTGAGTGTGCACGAGAGCTATCGCCCGGGCATCTCTTGCCCGAAAGCAAGAGCGCCGCGGCAGGCAGCGGACAGGCGGAACTCGTTGCCCAAACACCGGTTAAGAAAAACGCCCGCGTTCCCGATTCCGGGATTCAGGCGTTAACTGGCAAGGTAGGCGGTTTCGCTACCAACAAGAACACGCCGCGAACGCAGCTCTCTTCGTAATACGTTCCTCCTTGACTGATTTTGGAAGTGCTTATGTGAGAAGAACTTGCCGAGTTTGAGACCCGTTCGGTCGGCTGGTCCGCGAAGGCGACCGTTGCCGAAAGCGGTGTGATCGGGTTAGCTCCTTGACGGACCACATACGTCTTGCCCGACGGTCGAGTCGACGGGACTTGATCGGAGGACAGCCGTGTTTATTCGACGACGAATCACTGAAAACCCCCGTTTGTGTATCGAGCGGAGAGAGGTTTGGGATTCTCAACATAGCCGGCCGGACGGCTGTGGCTGGTGATGTCATCGTTGAACTTCTTGATACGTGCCAGAAGCTGTTCGGCGATATCGGGATGGGCGTGGAGGACGTTGTTTCTCTCACCGATATCCTCGTCCAGATTGTAGAGTGCCGCAGGTTTGCCCGCTTCGACACGCAATTTCCAAGGCCCCACGCGAACGCATTCCAGCGTGTTTTCCCTGTAATAAAAGAATGCGTCGTGCGGGCTCGGCGCATCTTCGGTCAACACCGGCCAAATGTCCTTGCCGTCGATCACGCGATCCTTGGGCACGCGAGCCCCGGCCAGGCGGGCGAAGGTAGGCAGTAGATCCATGGCGGTTATCAACTTATCGTTGACCCGGCCCGCCGGAATATGCCCCGGCCAGCGAACCACGGCGGGAACTCGCATGCCGCCTTCGTAGGTGGTGCCCTTGCTTCCTCGTAACGGTCCGGCGCTGCCTTTGCCGTTACCAATCGGTCCATTATCGGAGGTGAAAAACACCAGTGTTTTGTCGTCCAGCCCCAGTCGTTTCAGCGTGTCGAGCACTTGCCCGACAGACCAATCGATCTCCTCAATGGCGTAGGGATAGAGTTCGTCGCGAACCTTGTTGTTGTCCGGGGCATGACTCTGCACTTCCGCGGCCAGTTGGTCTTTGATGGCTTGCGGGACATTCTTCAGAAACGGCGGCGCCACGTGCAACGGACGGTGCGGGAGAAACTCCGCAAGGTAGAGGAAGAAAGGACGGTCCTTATTGGCTTCGATAAAGGCGACGGCGCGCTGCGTGATGCGGGCAGTCATGAAATCCAGGTCCGGATCCAACTCGAGTACGGTCTCTCCGTCCAGCAAGGGCAAAGGCGAAAAATGATACTTCTTGTTGTTCGGGTGCGTGGGATGGATGTCCCAACTGTAAGGCATCCCGAAGAATTCGTCGAAACCTTGGCGCGTAGGCAAAAACGCCGGCTGATCACCGAGGTGCCATTTTCCGAATATGCCTGTGCGATACCCCACGGACTTCAACACCTCGGCGATGGTGATTTCACTTGGATTCAATCCCTTGTGGTCTGCGTCAAGCAAGACGGCAAGCCGCGACCCCGTGGCCATGTCGATCCGCTTCGGGTAACACCCGGTCATCAGCGCTGCGCGAGAGGGCGTGCAAACCGGGGCGGCCACATAGAAGCTGGTGAGCCGTTGGCCTTCCGCGGCCATCCGGTCAATTCGGGGCGTCTTGACCTTGCCCCCGAAGCAGCCGAGGTCGCCGTAGCCCTGGTCGTCGGTCAAGATGACGATGAAATTGGGTCGCGGGGGCCCGCCCAAAGCGGGAACCACGCCCGACAAAAACGCGATCATCGCAGCCAGTATAGAACACGTTCTACCCTTCATTTTCATTTTGTCCGTTGGATTGCTTCTGCCTTGGCGCAACATTTATTTCCGTGGAAAGGGTGCGCCGCGGTGCACCGAAGGTGCGGGCATTCGCGCCAAACCGGTCGTGGTCCCCGATGTCCTCCCGTGCCCACTCCGCCAACTTCATCAACTCGGCCACCTTATCCGGGTGCTGGTCAGCGACATCGGTGGTCTCACCAATATCGGCCTCTAAATCATAAAGCTGGGGTTTCTGAATCCGAATGGCATCCTGCGGCGCAACATGCTTCCTCCACGTCACGGCAATGCTGTGTTGGAGTGGCTCAGTATGCGGCAGCATCAACTTCCAGCGACCATAGCGAACCGCCCGCAGGCAGTCGTGCTGGTAGTAGAAAAAGCTGCGGTCCAGGTGGTCTGTCTTGCCGAACATCAGTGGAGAAATATCAACCCCGTCAATCACGCGGTCGGTCGGAATTGCGGCGCCGGCCAGCTTGGCGATGGTCGGCAACAGATCAATGGTGGCCGTCACCGCCTTGCACTCCGTCCCGGCGGGAATTCTGCCCGGCGCACGCATGATGCACGGCACACGCAAACCGCCCTCCCAACAGGAGGTCTTGCCGCCGCGCAGCGGACCGGCATGCCCGCCGTCCTGCTTGCGGAACAACCATGGGCCGTTGTCGCTGGTGAAAATAATGTAGGTGGACTCGTCGAGACCGAGTTCCTTCACCTTGTCGAGCAGGCGTCCGACGTTGAAATCGATTTCCTCAATCACGTCACCATACAACCCACCTGCCGACTTCCCCTTGAAATCTGCTGAGGCGGCAAGCTTCGTGTGCGGCATCGTGTGCGCCAGATAGAGAAAGAACGGCTTGTCCTTATTCTGTTCCAGAAAGGCGATCGCCTCATCGGTGTAGCGTTTGGTCAACGTGGACATGTCGGCGTTTTTCTCAACCACCTGTGTATTGCGAATCAGATTGACGAACGTGTCGTTGCTCGAGGGGGTCCCGAAGTAGTAGTCGAAACCCTGGTACACAGGCAAAAGCTCCGGCCTGTAGTTGGTCTGGCTGTGGCCGGCCAGATCCCACTTGCCGATTGCCGCGGTCACATACCCCCGTGTCTTCAGCACCTCGGCAATGGTGATCTCTTCGGAATGCAGTTGAGGGTGAATCGAATCGGGGTCGCCCTGCCGTGCGACGCGAAGCGGATAGCACCCGGTCATCAACGCAGCACGCGACGGGCCGCAGACGGTCTGGGCATAAAAGCTGGTGAACCGCATGCCCTCCCTCGCCATCTGATCAAGCCGCGGCGTCCTGATGTTGGGCGATCCGAAGCAGCCGAGGTCGCCATAGCCTTGGTCGTCGGTGAGAATGATGATGAAGTTGGGTTTCGCCGCCGTTTTGTCCGCCGCCAAGCTCACGGCAGACACGCAAAACAAGCCTATTGCCAGTACGATTGCTTTTCTCACCATTGATCAACCCTCTCCACGTGTTTTGCCTCGCTCTTGCGGACATGCTCAAGGAACAGCTCCGTGCCGTCCGCTGTCATCAATCGCTCGTCTCGCCTGATTCGCGACCTGGGTCGGATCAAGCATGGCCGTCGGCTTTGTTCCTAGTTCCTGAACAATGTTTGCATAAGCTGGATCCAGTGCCAGATTGTGCACTTCCTCGACATCCGCCTGCTCATCAAACAACCTGGCACAGCATCCTTCATCGTACCTGTTTTGCTTGCCAAGAAGTACCAGGCACCGGGAAACCCCGCAATTATTGGGCGCGTCTGATCGACACAAAGCAGCAGAATATTGGGCCTGTCTATGAATTCCACAGGCGCACTGCGCGCCAATCCGGCAACAAAAACCGTCCACAGAACGGTGAGTAATCGAATTCTGTTGCCCGTGCCTTCACGTCAATCGTAATCCGAACTTCGAAAGGATCCTGAGTGCCCAGGCCGCGGAAACGTCATGCCGAGAAAAAGCAAACAATACCGTGCGACACACGTTTGCAGATTTTCAGGAAGCTCCGCTGCTCGTCCGTTTCAGCCCCGGCCAGCACATAGAGAGCACGAGCCGGACGGTCGAGAATGCCCTGCTTGTGGAGCCGAATTCGGCATCCATGCTCTGGCCTCCTTCGAAGCGTCAATGAACCATCGTCCCTGCAAATTCATCGATTTCGG
Organism: Thermogutta sp.; assembly: GCF_014359955.1. Lineage (GTDB taxonomy): Bacteria > Planctomycetota > Planctomycetia > Pirellulales > Thermoguttaceae > Thermogutta. Next base: position 5,285 of record NZ_JACIYL010000212.1, read on the forward strand.
CCAGAGCAATATTCCCCTATAGTACTCACTTCCTGAAGTCTCCCTGCAAGTAGCACAGTATTCACGGGAAAATCCGAGAGATAAGCGGTCCGCCCAGCACGTATTATTGCTCACTTTTCTTTTTGCACTTCGATCAGCTCGGCCCGATGTTTATTATATTCGGGGATGTCCTGTCACATCCTTTCTCCCGTGAAGAATCTTCAGGCCTTCTGCAATTCCTTGGCATGTTTTTTGATTTTGCTGATCGCCACAGCGATTTTTTCCATGGTCTGACGATCAGTGAGTAACACATTCTGATAGAACCAGACGGACTGCTCGCACAGCTTGTCGTTTTCGGGACATTCATTTTTACTCGGCCAGGCATCGATGACTTCCCGACCATAAACACGGATGTAAGGCTCCGACCGGAGCGCGTCGAGGAGAAACTTTTCCTTATTCAGCGGGCTATATCCCGGCGAACAGGGGACGCCTTCAGCGCGAAGGGCATTGACGAATCGGTTGCGGGGGAGTCCCGAGAATTCCGCCGGGTCATAGCGAAACATAAAGAGATGGTAGGCGTTGCGTGTGCACTGCGGATATTGCCGTGCAGGTGAAATACCCGGAATTTCTGACAGCAGCTTTGTAAGATAGGCCGCGTTATCGCTGCGGAGGTCCGCCCGTTCTCGAATTCCTTCCATCTGGCTGAGAAGAAGAGCCCCTTGAAATTCCGTCATCCGAAAGTTGCCGTTTCGTCCGAAGGCAAGGTTGGTTGAACCGCTCGCTTTTGGACGTTTTCGATAACTGTTGTGGAAGGCACAACAGGCATCGGCGAGG
>NZ_JACIYL010000213.1 GCF_014359955.1 Thermogutta sp.
CATTACACGGCCCGGTTTATCTGGCTATGGCGCTGATGCTGCTCGGCCTGGCGCCCATGGCAGCCCTTCCAGCCGAGTCAGCTTCGGCCGGGAGTGCCACTCCATCCGCTGGTTCCCAGTCGCTCCTGCTTCTTGTGCGGGCGAACCCCGAAACAACACCAGATCGAATCAAGGCAACACTCCTGGCAGGAATCAAGCAGGCAGGCTGCAGCTGCACGTCTATCCAAATCCGCGAGGTGGATCCTCGCGTTATTGATCAACTGGAAGCAACCCTGCGCATGCTCGAGCCAACGAGCAAGGGATGGGTTAATCGGGTGACCAGCAAACTCGAACTGAGAAAAACGGAACTTCAGACGTGGGAAATTCGTCTCCCTGCCCCCACAACCGATTGGATCGAAAAGCTTGAGGTGTGGTATGACCGCGCCCAGGAGTGGGTCTCGTACGAACCTGTGCCACCGGAAAAGGCTCAAATTCCGGGGCTTATCGTTATTTCCGTCCGCAATGGCCTCTATGAATTTCGCCCCGATGAGCAAAAAGGCCGTCCAGCAAAGTACAGAGTCCATTATTCCGGATCCCATTCTCCCAAGGTCGATGAAGGCGACTTTCCACTTGTTGATAAATGCTACGTGATCAACCTCCTCGACTTTGTGGGGGATAAAACGCAGCTTTTCGATGTAGTCAAAGATAAAGATAAAGTAGCCAACCCCTTCACAGACATTCGTGAGCGGACTAACGTCACACTGGTGTTCGGAAGCATCGATGCCCGCAGCGCAACGACGGGGGAAACGGTCGTTGGCACCGACCTGTTTGTGAGTGTCAGTGGTGTTGCCGGGCGGAGTCCTTCCCGCGCCTGGATGCTGTTTCCGCTGACTCAGGAAGAGGCGCAGCGGACAGCCGCCACGATCGACAAGCTGCCTGATCCTTCGGTGGCACTTCCCGAATTTATCCGGAAGAATGCCGCATCCCCTGACCAGGCCGTTTTGGAATTGCCAGGTCCCCGCTGGTTTGAATTGGCTCCAAGTGGCTCAGGATTTGAAGGACGCATCAAACTGGCGCGACGAATCGAAGATCTCGGATCGCTCGTCCAGAAATATCCTAGAATGTATCGCATACTCGTATGGGAATTTGAATATCCGAATAATTCCTCGCGAGAAGCCATTTATGTGGAGGCTCCAGGGGGCGATCGTCTTTATATCATGGAAGAAATGAGCTCCTGGGATCGAATCCTGAAGCAGGCACTCCAGGGAAATCCGTGACTGTATTCTCGGGCAAGATTGTTTCCATCCGTTGCCGAACGGCGAATGCGAATCATCGAAATGGAGGAAGCCGGGCATGAACGGTGAACTGCGTGAGCTTGTGGAAGAGGCATGTCCGCTGGTTCCTGTTAGTCATCGCGCTCGGCTGGTTCAGCAGTTCAATTTAGCCTGGGACCTGGCCGAAGCTGTTCGCCAGTCCTATCCCGAAAGCCGGTTGCCGGAATCGATCAATAAGGCTTTCAGTGCACTGACCCGAATAGGGGAACAGCTTTCCCGACGAACATATTGCGTTGGCTTTCTGGGGCCATTTCAGGCTGGGAAATCGAGCACTTTCAATAATGTCCTCAATGCGACCGATACGGACGACGAGCCCGCCAAAGTAGGTCAGGGATTTCCCACCACGGCCGTCATCACCCGACTGGTCAAGTCCGCCTCGGGGCAGCATCGCGTTCGCCCAGTTTTCCTTTCCACAAGCGAATTTCAGGAAAAACGGCAGTTTCTTCTTCATCTCGTGGGATTCAAGGGAGACGAAAAAGATGAGGTTGTGCTTCAACAGATCCCAGGTATTCTGAGGAACTGGAATAAGGAAGTGCGTACACGGACGGATGCGTCGGGCAATGAAATACCAGTCCGTCGTAAAGATGTCGAGTATCTCGCGTTATTTCTGAAGAGTTATGAACGGTTTCGCTCGCGCATTGCCGATAGCCGCATCGTCCTTGACAATGTACCCTTTTCAGAACGTGCCCGGTACCTGCAACATCCGCCCGACCCCTGGGATCAACAAGATGCGCACGTTACACCCTTACTGCACGAGGTTATTATTGAATATGATACGGACGCTATCCCACCCACGCTTGAACTTCTGGATCTCCCCGGTTACGACGGAGATTGCAGCGTCGACGCCTTTCTGACCGACCAGTTTCTAAAAACGCTCCAGGCGGCCTTTGTCTTTTGCCGAGCCACTGACTTCGGCGGAATCGTTGAAACCATTGTAACGAATCTGCGGCACGTACTGGGGCACGACCTCCGCGGTCGCGTCTGGCTGGTCATCACCCGCTGTGACGATATTAATATTCGCAACGATGCAACGCGTGAAGATCGCAATATCTTTGAACAAATAAAAACCTTTGCCAAAAACAAAGGTATTCCTCAAAACCAGATTATCTTTGTCACCAATGATCTGAGAGGATTCCGTCGCCGGCTGGACGATGAGGCTTTCCGAAAGCGGGTGAACGAACTGATCGATGCTGTCTCCGACGACTGGCCAGATCTGAAACAACAATGGGAGAGCCTCGCACAGGACGGGGGAATCGGTGCCCTGCGACGATTGATTGTTGACCAGGTGGCCAACCAGGTCGGGGAGTCCATAGCGCGTCAGGCCAGCAGCCGACTGCCAGAGCTGTGCGAGATGCTGTATAGCCATCTCCGGGAGTTGGATAACGAGAAACGGCTTGGCGAGTTGCCCGACCGAATCACCAAATGGCGACATCGACTCCTAAATGCCACCATGGTCACTCCCTCTCAGTTTCGGAGTCTCGCGGACCAATTCTACAAGGACCTGGCAACCGCGTGGGACTCCCTCGAGCTTCGCCCCGAACTCGTTGATCACATCGCCAGGGAGGGTGGCAACAATCGCCTGCGTGACGAATTCATGATGCATGCTTATAGGCTGGACGATGCCATCCACAAATTCATGCGAACAAAATGGACGGCAACTGCCTACGCGCCTGTGGTCGAAGACTTCCGCCAGCACGAGCATGCCGATGGGTACTTGCCACTGCCTGGCGTCTGCGACGACGGTGTTGCAGCCTACTTGGAGCAGTGCGCAACTCGCGATCAAGGGGATTTGTCCTGGATAAATGGAAAACTTCCTTCATTCAAGGCGAATAATCCCTTTGATGATTTGCCCGAGCACTCGGCCCCTATTTACACGGGCAGGGAGTATCTGGAGGTTATGCGTCGCAAAATGCAGGTTGTCTCGCAGCAGATAGCAATTCTGCTCACCCTGCGCGTTCGCCAGAGAGTGAGCGATTTACTGGAACAGATCCGCCAGTATGCGCTGGATTTGTTTAATCGCAGGGACATCTCTCTGCCCAACGACTGGTCTCAAATGATGGCCGATTTTGAAAAGCGTATATCTGAAATCGTTCGCGGTTGATCTATCATTGTCAGATCACTCCCATTTTGTGTCAGAGCGGCCACGTATGGATGATGATATTCAACTGACCATCTCCGATGTGTACTGGGGAACCGGACCGGCTTATTATGAATTTGCTACCCCGCGACTGAAAGAATGGTTTTCGGATCCCATACGGGGTTCTCTTTTCGACATTCCAGAGGGGGTCCTGGCTTTCGTGTGGCCCAGCACCTTGCCTTACCTCAGCATCAGAGGCGCTGAGGTGATCCATCCAGCGGATCGGCAGGGGAAACCGCCTTCTAAAACCCCTTTTGAAAGAGACCGAAACAAAGTTCTTGAGTTACTTCGTAACCACACGGGGTCAAGCCTCGGACTGCGTACCAGCGCGCCGCTCATTGGCGCGAGTGTGAGCCCCGAAGATTCCGTGAAAATGGCGTTGGTTGTCGATACCAACTATCCCGCAATATTGCACTATCTGAATCGCCAGGATGAAAACCTACCTGACCTGTCTCCTATTGTTCACTGTTATCTGATTTTTTGCAGGAGGGACGAACAGAAAAAAGAACCGGTGCAACTTAGAAAGCGCATTCGGCTTACACTGAAACCTGCCGAGTATGCGAGGCCATTCGGCGGAGTTGTCGCGGTCGATCTGGGAAACACCAATACGACGGTGGCGGCCGTCAGCGTCGACCAGGAACCCCGGGCGAGCCGTGTCCTGATCTGCCCGGAAATCATGTATGGAGAGGTTAATCCACAATCATACTCGTTTGCGAGATCCGCCAATTTTGTGCCGTCAGTTCTCCGCATTTACAGTGTGACCGATATAACCAGTCCGGCCGCTCAAAAATGGGCGGAAGATTTAGGCTTCCTTGATCCTGCAGGAGTGCAGGAGATGGCCGAAGGGTATGCGTTTGCGATTGGAGACGCGGCGCAACCATGGCTGCCTTCTTCGGATGGATTGATCGTCAGCCCCAAGCGGCAGCTCACAATTGACAAAACGGCAGGAGCCATTTCTGTAAGAGTGCGACTTGATGATTCTGTACCTCCACAGGCCCACTTGGAGAGGCCAGCCGACTATCAAGTCGAGCTGCCGCCGCAACGACCGGCCGAGCTATTTGTCTGCCGACTCTTTCAGATTTTCAAAAATCTCCAGCGCGCCTATCCCAGGCGGATCGTTGTGACTTACCCGACAAGCTACATGAAGTCGGAACTCATTCGGGTTGTCAATACAATATACAACGCCTGGAGGCTCGCCGAACGATTCAACCCGTCAGGGCACGCGAGTCGGGAGGAAGTGATTCCCCTGGCACTGGACGAAGCGACGGCCGCGGCGTTTTTCTATCTGGCGCATTTTGTCCTCGAGGGACCGGGGGGACTTCATACATTTCGCTGGCTCTACCCGGAGGGGTTTTATTTGCTCGTCTATGATTGTGGCGGGGCCACGACCGACATTTCCCTGGTCCGTGCCGCAAGTGCCGAAAGAGGGAGCTTGACATTCGAGGTTCTGGGACGGACGGGACTTCGTGATTTCGGTGGCGATGATATTACCGTCGCTGTTTATTTGTTACTCAAGGCTAAACTGGCCCAGGCATTGGCCAAGCGATTCGGAGGAACACTGAAACCTTTGCCAACCGTGGCACCTGGATCCGCGAATGACTCAAAGGCTGCCGAGCTTCGCGCCCGCCTCCAGGATGAGGCATTCCTGCGGGATTGCGACAGGTTCGTCCCCACGGATTTCGATCTTCAATCTGCAAGTTCCGATACGGATACCCGCAAGGCGCTCACACTAGCCCTCTGGAATTATGCGCAAGCGGTCAAACACGGTGATAAAGATGCCCCCGCGCCGAAAGAGTGGCTGACGAAGGAGCTTGCCGCCGTCAGTTCTGTCCCAGAAAACGAAGTTAAGAAAATGATAGAAGATTTGTCTGTCACCCAGGCTGAAATCGATGCGTTAGTGCAGCCGTATATCGAAAAAAGCGTCAGAGTCTGTAAAGCTCTACTGCAATCCAAACTCCATTTTCGTGGCGGCCTTGTGGACGACGTCTTCACCATCGGAAACGGTTCTCGCTATCCGCTGGTGAGAAACCTCGTTCGGGAATTCGTTTTGGGAGAAACTACCACCAGCGGCCCTGCAACCGAGGCCGTTGGCTGGTTTGGAAATCTGGATTCTGTCGACATCAAACATGCCGTCGCCAAAGGAGCGGCCCTGGCCCTGGCTATGAAGGAGTCCGCCCTCGGAATCCGGTTCCAATTCGACGAGGGCCTCAGTAACCGATTGCCCTTTACCATCGCCTGGTTTAACGCCGCAACCCGTACTCACATTGAACTCTTTCACGAAGGTGAGTCATACGACACACTGGAGCCGCGAACCATTTATGTGGCCCCTTCCCCCGACGGGAAACCACAGGAATGGATTCGCCTCGAAAACCAGTGGCCGGGCGGCGAATATGAACCGTTCCTGCTGTTTCATTTTCCCGGCGGTGTGCAAGGAGAGGTGCAGATTTCCATCGATCCCGACCAGCACCAGTTTATCGCCCAATGTCAGGACACCGGCGAGCGTGCTGTCGGCCAGCGGGATATAGACCGGTCAGTTTACTTCGCGCCGGTTCAGCGCGGACGGATCCGATTACCAAAACTGCGCGATTAACGCA
>NZ_JACIYL010000214.1 GCF_014359955.1 Thermogutta sp.
TCTCTCTCCAATACCGCCGGAGTGGAGAAAAGCGATCGCTTCCCGAATTGCCGGGTTGGATCGACACTGCGTACCTACCTGGCAAATCCGTTTATACTTCTTCGCCGCTGCCACCAGGGCCGCACCCTCGGCGATTTCATGGGAGATCGGCTTTTCGATGTAGGCATCCTTCCCGGCCTGCATGGCCCAGACGCCGCAGAGGGCATGCCAGTGATTGGGCGTGGCCGTGCTGATGGCATCCACCGCGGGATCGTCAAGGGCCTCACGAAGGTCCCGCACAAACTTCGGCCGGAAACCTTTTTTCTTGAAGATTTGCTCCACGCGCCCCTGGCCGACTTTCTCGTCGGCATCCACGATGTACAGGATCTGCACGCGTGGATCGCTCAGGAAAGCGTCGATGTGCTCGCCTCCCCGACCGCGGACCCCGATGATGGCCATCCCAATTTTTTCGTTGGCTCCCTCAGCCTTGACAAACGTGGGAACCGCCCAGGCCGAAGCAAGTGCCCCCAACGATGTCCCAATAAACGCACGACGACTCACACGGTTCATAGCGCTGATCCTTCCTCAATCACTAGCGATCAAAACATTTCTGGGGGAGCGACGAACGTTGTGCGGCGCTCTGGTATGCCAGACGCCCCTTCTGTAAGGTCAAGTCTACTCATTTTGAGGGCCCGTGTCTAGAAAGCAGCACCTTCAAGAATCGCCTGGAATGAACTGCATGACGGTGGCTACGCATTACAGCGGAGCCAATCGTCCGTCCGCTGCTTGGGGATGTCCGAGCACCACAATGAGCCGTTCCAGGATGATCCTCGGGTCGGTTGCCAGGCTCCCTTTCATGGCGGCATCCGCTTTGCGGAGCCAGTGGACGAGCTGTGCTGCACGGTGACGGCCCAACCGGCGGAGCCGCATTTCTTCGTCTTTCAACGCAAACCCGGGAACGCCTGATTCTGAAAGTGCTCCCTGCAGCGTCACGCGAGGCTGACCGGGCACGGGATGGAGATACCGATGCGTGGCCAGGGTGTAACGTCGGAGTGTGGCAGCCATCATTCCCAGGATCCCCAGGGGTGTTTCTCCAGCCTCCAGCAGGCGGTGAACCTCGGTGAGTGCCACGGCCGTCCTTCCTTCCAGCGCCGCGTGAATGATTTCCCATACCGTCTTCGTCCGCCATGTGCCGGTCAGCTCCCGCACCATCTCGGCGGTGACGGTCTTCTTCCCCAAACCGGCCAATTTTCGCAATTCTTGATCAACCAGGCCGGAAATGGGTCCCACCGACTCCAGGAGCAACTCCGCGGCCTCGGGCTCCACCGTCAACCCGTATTGCTGCTTCGCCCATTTTTTAATCCACGCGACAAGTTCTGGACGCTTTTTCTTGCTGAACGAGCACTCAATGACCACGCCCTTTTCGGCAACGAGCTTGGCAAGCCGTGTTTGCGACGACCACTGATGCACCGACAGCGCGAGGATGTTTCGGCGGGAACTCTCGCTCACCCATTTTTCGAGTTCCGCCCGGTAGCGAGTTACAAAGCTGTCGGCCTGGGTCACAATCACCACCCGGGGATGTGTGGTGAACATGCTGACTGTGACCAGCTCACGATAAACGTCCGCCCAGGTGGCATCGTCCCCGGAAAACTCCGAGAGGTTGAGCTCATCCTCCGGTTGTGGCAGCCAGACCTTCCGGAGTTTCTGCAGGGTGAGCGTGTGGAGGTATTCATCATCTCCGTAGGTCACCCAGATGAAGCCTTCCGGGACACTCTCCTGCAGGAGAAATTCAAGGGCTGAGAGCACGGAACTTCGCATATTCAACCATGCAAAAGAATCACCAAAGGCTCTTTGCTGTATCGAGCAGGTTCAGCAGCACACCCGAGCTGGTAAATGGCCTTTCTGCCTGAGTGGAGCAGATCGGGCTAGCGTCGCTGCCCGTTCTCCGCGCGGGCCTGTCTTACGATTTCCACGAACTGTCGGGCAAGGGATTCGATTTCTGTGAGATTCCCCGACCGAACGAGTTGGGGACGCACAAGAGCGCTGCCCACTCCCAAGGCGCAGGCTCCCGCCCGAATAAAATCGGCGGCCGTATCCAGATCGACACCCCCGGTGGGCATGAGTCGAATGGAGGGGAGAGGACCATGAATCGCCTTGAAATACGCCGGTCCGCCCACGTCTGCGGGGAACACCTTCACGATATCTGCCCCCGCCTGCCAGGCCGTCAAAATTTCCGTGGGAGTGAATGCGCCCGGAAAAACGAGCTTCCCATAGCGCTTGCACATTTCAATCACTGCCACGTTGAGTGTCGGACTGACGATAAATTCAGCTCCCGAGAGAATTGCGATGCGGGCGGTTTCAGGATCAAGGACCGTCCCGGCGCCCAGCACGATGCGATCCCCCAACCGACTGGCAACCGCTTCCAGGACTCGGTGGGCCCGAGGGACTGTGAAGGTCACCTCAATGGCTGTGACACCGCCTGATGCCAATTTCTCCGCCACGTCAGCCAGGACGTCCCCCCGGTCCGATCGCATGACGGCCACCACACCGCAATCGAGAATGCGCGCCAGTACCGCTGACATGTATCGCTCCTCACCATCCCTTGTATTCATCTGTACTCGCCCTATTCGACCCAGGCCGGGCCGCCGATGATCGTTGAGCATAGCCCTTGTCAAGGATCCATGTCAACAAGCCGCGTCTTCCACCGGGACAAGCCGAGGTACTGGGCGACCGACGCACACGCCGCCGAGAATCTCGTCTTGGTGTAAAACCGCCCACGAAGCACCTGACACGCTGGCGGCCCAAAATACGGTACAATACTGATAAGCGGCGGGAGCGGTCTCAATTGGCCATGATCCTGGTGGCAGGCGGGTCGCAAGCGTGGAGCCAACCTCGACTAACGGGCGCTCCAGCGGCGGCAGAACGTACTCTGATGGCACGATACGGTGTTGCTCATGCTTCAAACCTTTCAAATCCTCGTAGCTCTTTTGCCGTGGCTGGCGGCGCTCGTTGCCCTGATTGCGGTGGGGATCTACGTCCTCCAAAAACTTCGCCGTGAAGTGACCAGCGACGCGGCAGAGCGTGAAGAATCGCTTCTCGACCTGGAACGTTTGAAAGAAGAAGGCCGATTAAGCGACGCCGAATACCGCGCTATCGCGGAAAAGATGAGGGATTCCCTTCAGGGCCGGGGCAAAGCGGTCCAATAGGAGGCCGGATGACGGTTGCCCCACGCGAGGGGGGGCTGAAAAGGCCAGCAAGTGTGTGAATATTTTCGGACAGTGCCCGACGTTCTGATTATTCAAATAACATCCACCGTCCGTGTTGCGTACCCGATTTAGTGGCCCAATAGCCGATGACCAATCAATGTCAGGAGGGGAGTGGGACCATGGGAACCTGGCACATACGAGTGGGCGGGGCGGTTTCCTGTCGCGAGTTGTGCGAGGTCGGGCCTGGAGTCCATACGGAACGATCTTAATCACCGGGGATCACGAGCATGCCAACAGGACGGGACTTCACCTCGGGTCGACGGAATGCCAGCGCGAGCAAAAAGAGTGCGTTCTGCTCCTTTTGCCGCAAAAGCTATCGGGACGTTGGTCCCCTCGTAGAGGGGCCCGGTGATGTCTACATCTGCGGGGATTGTATCGATCTTTGCCAGTCGATCCTGGAACAGGAGCGGCGCCGTACCGGCACAGCGCGGCCTCTCTTTGCCCGGGTACCCACACCGCGCGAAATTGTGGCCAAGCTCGATGAATTTGTCGTAGGGCAGGAAGAAGCGAAAAAGGTCCTCGCGGTCGCGGTCTACACCCATTACCGCCGTCTTATGCATCGTGGTACGTCGGACGTCATGCTGGACAAGTCCAACATTCTTCTGATCGGTCCGACGGGCTCCGGGAAGACACTTCTCGCCCAGACCCTGGCCAAGCTCCTCGATGTTCCTTTCGCCATCGGCGACGCCACAACACTGACAGAAGCCGGTTATGTGGGGGAGGATGTGGAAAATCTTCTCCTCAAGCTGCTCCACGCGGCAGATTTCGACATCGAGGCGGCTCAGCGGGGGATTGTGTACATCGACGAAATCGACAAAATCCGCAAAACCAGCCATAACGTCTCCATCACGCGCGACGTGTCAGGGGAGGGGGTTCAGCAGGCCCTCCTCAAGATGCTGGAAGGGACGATCTCCAACGTGCCTCCCCAAGGCGGCCGCAAGCATCCCGAACAGCAGTACATCCAGGTTGACACGACCAATATCCTGTTCATCTGCGGGGGCACATTCGTCGGGCTGGAGGAAATCATTGCCCGACGGTTAGGAAAACGCTCAATCGGGTTTGCTTCCGGGGTCCCCGGCCAGCAGGGGGGACTGTCGGAAGACGAGCTCCGTCGCGAATATCTTCTGTCGCACGTGACAAGCGAAGACCTGGTCGAGTTCGGAATGATTCCCGAATTCATCGGTCGGCTACCAGTGGTGACGGCGCTCCGTCCGCTCGATGTGCCGGCCATGGTCCGCGTGCTGACAGAACCGAAAAATGCCCTCGTCAAGCAGTATCAGGAGCTTTTTGCCATGGAGAACGCCGAGCTGGAGTTCACCGACGAAGCGCTCCAGCTCATTGCCAGAAAAGCCTACGAGAAAGGTACTGGTGCCCGCGGTTTACGGTCCATCGTGGAAGGCATCATGCTGGACGCCTTATTCTCGCTCCCTGATCAGCCACCTGGCTACCGCTACATTGTGGACGTGGACGTCGTGGAGGGGCGAAAACCGCTTCTGGGGCATCCCGTGGCAAGGCAGAAGACGGCCTGAGAATGCCGTCACGTGTGGCACTACGATTTCTCTGACGGCCAGGTCCGTGGCGTGACGAAGAGCAGGGCTGACCTGTATCCGCGGTTTACACTTGCCTGGCCATTCGGCGCAGGACCTCAATACCCCGCTCAATGACCTCATCTGGTGCGGCATAAGAAATGCGAAAGTGCGTGTCACGCCGGCTGAACACGTTGCCCGGAATGATGAGCAGGTTGTGTTTTTCGATCGCTTCCATGACGAATTCTGTGGCGGTCCCCCAGGGAACTTTTGGAAAAGCGTAAAAGGCACCGCGAGGCGTGACCAGTTCATAAATGTCGCCCAGGCCCTCGACGATCAGATCACGCTTGCGCCGATAAGCGGCAAAACAGGCTGACATATCGGCTTCCAAAGCCGTCAGGGCGGCCCACTGAAACGGCTGGGGTGCACACACAAAGCTGTACTGCTGAAGCTTGAGCATTTGCTGGATGATTGCCCTTGGTCCATGGGCGATTCCCACCCGCCACCCCGGCATCCCGTGGCTTTTACTGAACCCTTCCACAACAATCGTGTTGGGATTGAACTGGGCAGGGGACACGAAAGGCTGATCGTAGCAGAACTCGCGATAAATCTCGTCGCTCAGGAGTACGATCCCGCGGCGTTCTGTCAAGTCGGCAAGATCTCGAAGCTCCTGCTCGCTTGCCACAACTCCGGTGGGATTGGCCGGACTATTCACGATCACCATTTTCGTCCGTGGCGACAGGGCAGCTTCCACGCGATTGACATCGATCCGAAAATCAGGATACGTGTCCACCACCACAGGCACCCCTCCCGCAATATGAATGAGCGCCTCGTACATGACGAAATACGGGTCGAAGATAATCACCTCTTCGCCTGGGTTCACCAGGGATAGGATGGCCAGCACCAGACCGCCGCTGGTTCCGCTCGTCACGAAGACTTCTCGGTCCGGATGGCCGTAGCGCTGACTGATGAGTTCCTGCAACTTCTCCCGCAGGGGGGCGATTCCCTGGGTTACCGAATAGCCGTTTTTTCCTGTTCGAATGGCGTCGATCGCCGCCTGTTTGACCGGCTCGGGAACGTCGAAGTCGGGCTGTCCGATCGAAAGGTTGATAGGATTCTTCAACCGGGCACCGAGTTCAAAAACCTTGCGGATTCCGGACGCATCAAACTGACGCATGCGGTGGGCGATCCAGGAGTCGAACATAAAGGGTGCCTCTTCCATCCGAGAAAGGGAAAAAACCGGGTGACGTGCAAA
>NZ_JACIYL010000215.1 GCF_014359955.1 Thermogutta sp.
AAAATCGAGCTTGATCCCCGGATTGTCGCGATCATCAATACGTTTAACGCCGATCCAGCACCACCGGTTCCCGGTGTTCCCACACTCGGGTACAAACCCAAGACGCTGATCGGCATTCCGTTCGACATTCAGCCGCAGCCGGTCGAAGTTCCCAAACGGTCTTTTGCCGCGGATTACGTGCGACGTTGAGCAGCGGACAGGAGTGACCGCCGGGTCCGCTATTTTTCCCGCGATTCTTCCCAGGCGTGAACCACGGCGGCAATATCCCGCGTGAACTTGGGCGTTCGCACTCGATTGTGGGGCGACAAGATGGTGATCGCGTCGGTTTCGCGGGACTGACCCAGCCAGGGATCCCACCACGTCACCCGGTATTTACCCGGTGTCAGACCAGGGAGCGAGATCTCCGCAGGTTCTTCTCGCGGTGGTGCCTCGCCCCGAACGCGGCTCAACCACGTGCCATTTGGGCGTATGATCCAGAAAGCACTCGTTGGTCGGCCCAGCAGCGCCATGACGCGTATTCCGGACTTCTCGTCTTCCCATACAGTGGGGCGAAGTTCTTCCTTGCCGAACGGGATTTCCTGGGCAAATCGGGCGACCGGCGCGTAGTGGGGATAAGCGTTCATCCGGTCGAGCTGGTCCCACCACCAAAACAGCGTCGTTCCTGAAAGACCGGACATGAGCGAGGCCCACAGCGAGTTGTGGAAGTGGATGAGTTCTGTGTCCTGCGCCATTTGGGGGTCTTCACGCCATTTGTCGTCGGCCAGGCCAAACTCTCCGATGATGGCCGGCTTGCTCGGGGCGTGCTCTCGGAGAAACGCCGTACGATCGATCACAGCAGCCACCTCGTCACGGATTCTCCCACGGTCCACGGGACGCAGGTAATAATGGACTTCCGCGATTTCGAGATGGGGATGGCGGCAATCTTTGGGGGATGGGCCCCAGGTACTCGTGGTCCGAAGGTGATGATACGGATCGATCTCATCCAAATACTGGCCCAGCTCCTCATAAAAGCGGTCGGTGGGCAAATGGGGATCCATTTCGTTCCAGTACTCCCACGCGGCCACATGCAGCGAATACCCCCAGCGGGCCACTGCGTAGCGGAAAGTTCTCTTCGCATCGGCGATGGCCTCCGCATATTGAGGAAATGAGGGGTCCTTGAGTCGGTGCATATAGAGGTCCCGAGTCAACAGGCAGAGTTGCAGATAAAGGCCCTCCTTTTCCGCTGCTGCAAGGAGCTGATCGAGCATGAACGCATCGACCGGGTTGTACCGACCGAGGACCGGACGGCCCGGCTCCGCTTCCCACAAAAGTTCGCGGTCCGTTGTGGGATCGCGAAGCGAAATCCCCGCCAGATAGATGGGGGCGGGTTGCCCGGCGGACGGGGCACGGAGAGACAGTTCCACCGGGCCCAGCCACAGCGAATCCGGCGGGGAATTGACGTCCGCGGTGAGAATTGTCCATTTTCCTGCTTCGCCCTCCGGAATAGTGAAATCCACCTCCCGACCAAAAATGCGAACGGTCAGCGTGACACCTGGCCGGGGCGACCACACCGCAAGGGAAAGACGGTAGCGCGCCGCAGGAAGAACGGCCACGCGATGAGAAGGATCGGGTCGCAACGGTTTTTCTGTAATGGGGATGAGCTTATCCCCTCGTACCCCTGCGAAAACGCTTGAGGTGGCAAAGGAAGGCGGAGGGATCTCCGCGGGACGATCGATCCACGGAGGACGCCAGGCCCAGGATCGGCCCCAAGCACTTTTTCGCCCTTCAATGCACAGGGCCCAATCTTCACAACAGGTCCAGATTCGCAGATAGTTGGCCCCGTGCGTGGCCAATTTGTGGAACGCCTCAATCGCACCACTCAGCGTGAAGTACTGGCTGCTGCTGCCGATGAACGCCAGGTTCTGGCCGATCGCAAAGAAAGGCGTGCCGTCGTCAAAAGCCAGGAAGCGGGGGTCTATCCGGGAAACGCGGAGGAATCCATGCCCAGGCGAGTCCGCGCAGGTGAACGAGACGGGAGAAGACTCGGCCTGACCGGCGGCGTCCTTCACTCGCACAACAGCGGTGTACTGGCCAGGTTGTGTGGGGGTGAAACGGACGCGCCAACCCGCCCGGCCCTGGGGGTAAAACCATTCACCGCCTTGCTGCCTTCCAGGCCGCCGCCAGGCATAATCCTCCATCCAGAACGCCGGCTGCACCACGTGCTGACCCGCCGGTGTTGTGATCAACACGTCAACGGTCACTTCTGCCGGATCGAACGGATTGGCGTAAGTTTTTGGCCAATCGATAAGCCCTTCTACCTTCTGCCATCGCTGGACCTCCTGGGTAAGCCAGCGGAGTTGCGGCGATTGAGTGATACGGGGCTCGCTGCCCACCGCCTGGCGGCCGATTCGCGGCCAAAGCACCACCAGAGGAACAATCCACGGCAGGATCACCCACGGAGAACATTTCCGACCTGAAGGGCGGTACACCGTGGCACGATGGGAACAGTCTTCGCCCCGCACGGCTTCACCTCCAAGAAATATTTTCCACTCGGCAACAGGGCCGACAAAAGGCACGCCCGAAGAGCGGCGTTGGCTTATCTATCTTGCCCTACAGTCGCGATCATCCACTGAGGGTACGGCATCGGCCGGGCACTGACTTCGTCCAGTCGTTTCATCTCATCTTCCGAGAGCTTGACCTCAGCCGCTTTGAGATTCTCACGCAGTTGGTCCAGAGTACGGGCGCCGATGATCACCGACGTGACGCCGGGCTTTTGGATCAACCAGGCCAGGGCCACCGCTGCCACCGGCACGCCATGTCCCTTGGCGATTTCGTCGAGTACATCGACGATGTTGTAAACACGGTCCCAATCGGTGGGCAGGAAGTCCTTGAGCGCGCCCTGCATCCGCGTGCCCTGGGGCATGGGGGCATTCCGCCGATATTTGCCGCTCAGCAGACCAAAGGCCAGGGGACTCCAGGGCAGAATGCCCAGGTTCTGGTCCTGGCACAGAGGGACCAGCTCCACCTCGATATCGCGGATCGCCAGATTGTACAGCGCCTGGAGCGACTGAAAGCGTACCCATCCGTGCTTGTCTGACACCCACAGGGCTTTCATGATTTGCCACGCGGCGTAATTGGAGACACCGATATAACGGACCTTTCCCCAGCGGACCAGGTCGTCCAGCGCCCGCAACGTCTCTTCCAGCGGCGTGACCGGATCCCAGATGTGGACCTGATACAGGTCGATATAATCGGTGCGGAGCCGTTTGAGGCTGGCATCGCAGGATTCCAGAATGTGATGGCGGGACAGACCGATGTCGTTCGGTTTGTCGCTCATCCGCATGCGGACTTTGGTGGCAATGATGAGGTCCTTGCGGACGCCCTGGATGGCCTGCCCGAGGAGGTCTTCCGATTCCCCATAGGAATACACGTCGGCGGTATCGACGAAGTTGACGCCGGCGTCGAGGCAGAGTTTGATCGCCTCTTTTACTTCCGGCAAGGTCATGTTGCCCATCTGCCACTGGTTCTTTCCAAACGTCATGGTCCCGAGGCACAGCACCGAGACCCGTACACCTGTTCCTCCAAGAAAGCGCATCTCCATCGCAGCACCCTTTCTCTACCAGTGATTGAAGCTTCCTTGTCGTCAAAGTAAGACGCTCAAATAACCGAAATGGCTTCAGTGCTTTGCAGAAAGATCGTTAAGCATTGTACAACGATAAGGCGAGAAAAGACACTCTCGGCTCGGTGCGAAGCGTCAGGGGACCCATTCCCAGGAAAGAGGACGCGTCAGAAGCAACCAGAGGAAAAACGGACCGCCGAGAATTGCCGTGATTACGCCCACGGGGATTTCAGCCGGGGCAAGGATAGTTCTCGCTACTGTGTCACTGATTACCAGAAATGTTCCACCCAGTAATGCGGCGGCGGGGACAAGCCGTGTGTGCTGCGGTCCCACAAGCTGGCGGCTGATGTGCGGCGCAATAAGGCAGACAAAGCCAATCGGTCCGCAGTGCGCCACAATGGCAGCGACCATGACACCGCTGACGAAAAGGATCAGTGTTTTCACTGTGCGGAGGGAAACGCCCCGGGCCGCTGCCCATTCGTCGCCGAGTGAAAGAAGGTTGAGCTCACGTCGCAGGACCCAGACGATGAACGTACCTGCCAGGACCACAGGTGCCAGCCACAGGATATCCCGGTAACCCAGTGTCCCTTCCAATCCACCCAGCATCCAGCGGAAAGCGTGGAACGCCCGCACGGGATCGACAGCATACTGGAGCACCAGGATTAAACTCGTGTTGAGAAAGCTCATCGCAACGCCCGCCAGCAGCATGGTGGCGACGGAGAGCTCTGCCCGCAATCGAGTCAGGCCGTAAACGACAACCAGAGTCAGACCGGCGCCCATCAACGCGCAGACGGTGACGGCAGGTGTTCCCCATAGAAATTTGTTCCAGCCTAGATGGATGGCCAGGACCGCGCCCAGTGAGGCCCCACTTGCCAACCCGAGCGTGAAGGGGCTGGCCAGCGGATTGCGGAACATGGCCTGATAAGCTGTTCCTCCCACGGCGAGTCCCATTCCAGCGAGAAAACCCACCAGGACACGGGGGACGCGGATATCCCACAGAATTCTCGCCTCCAGGGGGTTGTCCCCGTTCCAGAGCATGCCGGGATCGATCCACCGGGGGCCTACCAGCGGCGCAGCGGCGAGCACAACCAGCGTTCCCACGACAAGGATCGTCAGCGCAGATCGGCTTGGCTTCACGGCTCGCCTCCGCTTCGCGTCGGAACAATCACGGGAATGCACGCCTGGGGGTGATCCACCAGAAGCGGGCGAAAACCGAAGACCTCCTGCAAAATCGATTCCTGCATGAAGGTTGGCGGGGGACCGTCAAACACGATGTGACCCTCGCGCAGGGCCAGAATCCGCCGGCTGAAGAGCGCGGCTGTGTTGATATCGTGCGTGACCGCAAGGATGGCCACCTGTCGCTGTGTGTTGATTTTTTCCAAAAGGTGCTGCACTTCCTCCCGGTGGCGGAAATCCAGGAACGTGGTGGCCTCGTCAAGGAGCAGGACGGGAGTCTGCTGCGCAAGGACCGCGGCCAGCATGACCCGCTGCCGCTCCCCCCCGCTGAGCGTTCGCACAAGACGATGCCGAAAATTCCATGTGTTGGTCAGTTCGAGCGCTTCGCGCACGGCCTCGATATCCCGGGGTGAGGGCGGTGAAAAGGGGCTGCCGTGCGGATAACGTCCCATGAGAACAAAATCCTCTACTGTGTATGGGATATCAACTCGTTCTTCCTGCGGCAAATAGGCCACGAAGCGAGCCCATTCTCGTTGGCTGGCGCGTTTCGCAGCTCGGTCGTGCCAGAGGATTTCCCCCTGCCAATTTCGATAAACCAGTGCCAGGCAACGCAGGAGTGTCGTCTTGCCGGCTCCGTTGGGTCCAACAAGGGAGACAAACTCACCCCGGTCAAGTTCGAAGGTGATATTTTCGAGGATAGTTTGTCCCGCTATCGCGAAGGAAAGCCCGCGGACTGCGAGAATTGCCATGTTCAAACTCGGAGAAATGACGCCTCGAAAAAACTCGTTGCCAATTCCAAACTCGGGAAGTGGGGACGATCTTCTGTATCGGGGCTCGAACAGGTTTCGGGCACCCTGATACGTCAGTTGCGGGGATACGTAACATTTCGATTATAATGGAAAAGGTGAGCAGGAAGCTCGCTCACACGTGCTTTTGTGGGCTCGGTGGTAAGAGGGAACGTGTGGGTTGTCGTTGAACTCTGCAGGCTCGGTATGCGGGCGTCGGAATCCTCGGCTATGGCAGACGTGATCTCTCATGCTTCGTCACCCAGCCCCCGCTCTCCCTTCCGCGATTGGGTCGAGCGGGCAGCCGAGGGAGATGACGAAGCTCTCGCCAAACTCCTCGAATACTGCGAGCCGAAATTTCAAATCATTGCCCGTGTCGCCCTCGGGCCGCTTCTTCGTTCCCAGGTGGATACCCTGGATCTCGTGCAATCGATGAAGCGGATGTTGATCCCGGGCCTGCGGGC
>NZ_JACIYL010000216.1 GCF_014359955.1 Thermogutta sp.
TGTAATAGTTGGGCGTTGCCCCTTGGAACATCGCCAGAAGATTGTGATGTGCCAATGCGGCGAGACGGACGACATCGCCCATTGCCAGCTTTCCGGTGGCTACCTCCCGCAGGTGCGGCGGCAGCAGGGAGGCCATAGGGGCTTCGAGCGAGTAACCGTCAAAGGTAAACAACTGCGTGGCGGAGTCCATCCACGCGTTCGCCGGCAATCCGGCTTTGCGGCAGACGTGCTCGAGGAATTGGCGCGCGTCCAGGTGGTGTTCCACAGCCACTCCAGGAAGCAGCAGACCGCGGTGCTTTCCACGAATGACCTGGAGACCGTGGCGGCCAATTTGCACCGCCTCGACGCGGGATTCTCCTTCCGCGGTGATCGGCTGACAATTCCACAAAATCCAGACCTCCAGGGTAAGCTCCCCAATTTCCCCTCGCTGGATGGCGGGAAACCGAAGGTCCCATCGCGCGGCTCGCTCCGCCGCAGCGTCGAGCGCGCTACCGAGAGGTGACGCATCGCCCACCTGGCCGCAGCAGGCACGAAGTGTGCCACCGGGACCCTTTAACGTCACAAATGCTCCCCACACCGGGACTTCACCTGCGTCGCCCAGTTGCTCGTTCAGCCGTGATTGTGGCCCGCCGATCACGGCTTCCGCGACACGTCGGGCTACCGCCTTGAGGACGAGATTCTTTTGCTCCTCGGAAAGCTCCGGCTTTTCAGGGACCGACACGCCGCTGGAGCCCCCTCCTGGGTTTTCCATCTTAGGCTGTTGGGACGACAGGTCGTCTTGGCGATAGGTTTCCATGAATTTTCTCCAATTCCTTGACTTTAGCGGCACCAGACAGACCGCCCGGGAAGCGGTTCTCGAACGCCTTGCCCAAACAACGACTCCCCGCCACGAGGAGGCCGCCTGAGCGGTCTTCCCGTGGAAGCTGTGTCGTGCCGATCATGCGAAATGGGCAATCCGGACGGGCTGACGGCGGGCGCCCCACTGTTCGCGTGGACCCTGAGGATCAAACCGGCCGGCGATGGGGGCACCGCAGTAGCCGCAATTTGACCCTTTTAGAGCATACCTTCCGATCCAGTAGCCCTGGCGTTCTATAACCACATTGCCGCATTTTGGGCAATAGGTGCTTTGTCGGGCAATGTCAAGGACATTTCCTGTATAAACATAGTGCAAGCCAACCTCGCGGGCGATGTCGTAAGCACGGATGAGCGTATCGCCAGGCGTGGGCGGGTGATCCATCAGACGAAAATCAGGGTGAAATGCCGTGAAATGAAGTGGGACATCCGGCCCCAATTCCTTGAGAATCCATTCGCACATCGCGCGAATTTCGCCCGGGTCGTCATTTTCGGAAGGAATGATAAGGTTGGTAATTTCCACCCAAACCTGCGTCTTGTGAACCAGATACTTGAGCGTGTCCAGCACCGGTTGCAGATGGCCAGCACACAGACGGTGGTAAAAGTCTTCCGAAAACCCTTTCAGATCCACGTTCGCGGCGTCCATGTGTTCGAAAAAGTAATCCCGGGCCACCTCGGAAATATACCCTGCCGTTACAGCGACATTCTTGATCCCCAGTTCGTGGCAGGCCTTGGCTGTGTCAACGGCATACTCGGCGAAAATAACCGGATCGTTGTAGGTGTACGCAACGCTCTTGCAACCGAGTGCTTTCGCTGCTCGGGCAATGGCCTGGGGAGTGGCCGTTTCGCTCAGCCGTTCGATCTCTCGGGACTTGGAAATTGACCAGTTTTGGCAGAACTTACAGCCGAGATTGCACCCGGCTGTTCCAAACGACAACACGGCCGTGCCCGGATAGAAATGGTTGAGAGGTTTTTTCTCGATGGGATCAATGCAAAATCCCGTGCTTCGGCCATAACTGGTGAGTACCATCTGGCCGCCCAAATTCTGGCGAATAAAACAGAAGCCCCGCTGTCCTTCGCCCAGCCGGCACGATCGCGGACACAGGTCACAGACAAGTTTTCCGTCTTCTTCGTGCCACCAGCCAGCGGGCACGATTCCCGACGCCGTGGGAGAAGCAGGGGGAGGTATGTCAACTCGGCGGCTCATATAGCCCTCCTTTTTAACTCTCAATAGTGGACATGACTCGCACGGGAGCGAGCCGAAAGAATCTCTTTCCAGACGAAAGCCAAGACCCCGCTGAAGGCCAAAGACGGGATACAGGTTGTTTCTCCGGTCTGAACAGGCACGACAACGTTGTTCACCACCTCCCGGGGGGCGGCAGGGCCTTCGCCATTAATTCTACGGCCAGAACACGATGAGGATCAGGCCTGTGATCAGTCCGGGAAGGAAGGCGAGGGCCACGCGGATCCCGAGTCGTGGATTCCCCATCACGCCCGCCAGCACACTTTTCGTACCCATGTTGGCCAGCGCACCCGCCACAAGATACCGCCATCCCTGTTCGGCCAGTTGTTGGTCGGTGGCTGCCATGCGACTGACAGAGATGGTGATGGCGTCCATGTCGTGAAGTCCCGAGAGGATGGCCAGCGAGTACAAACCGGACTCTCCCACGTTGTTCTTGAGCCAGGCGATGAGGTACAGAACGATGGCGTAGAGCACGGCGAAATAGATGGCCGAGCGAAGCTGCGTCGGGTTCTGATGGTCGGCAACGAGCTTGCTACCGTCGAGATCCTGGGGCAAACGCAGGAAACGCGCCGGCAGGTATGTGGCGAGGGCCAACAGGGTCAGCGGGATCAGCGATGTCTCCAGCATCGCCGGATTGACGACGGCTATCTCCACAAAAATCCTGCCGATCATCACGGTGGAAGCGAGCAGAATGACCACCGCCGCGGCGTTCTGTTGAGCGCGATCACCGCGTGCCTGCCGGGCCGCGCTGATGGTGGTGGCCGTGCTGGAGACAGCGCCTCCCAAAATGCCCGCCAGATAGATGCCTGCCCGCGCTCCAAGGAATTTATACGCGATGTAGCCCCCCAAACTGATGCCCACAATCAAAACCACCATCAACCACACGTTGAACAGACTGACCACCTTGAGTGGATCAATAGGTTTTGTGGGCAAAACGGGCAGAATGATACACGTGATGAGGACAAACTGCATGATGGCCCGCAGATCATCATCCCCCAGCCGTTCAGCGAAACGGTGGATTTCCGGTTTGAACTGGAGGAGAACCGCCACAGCACCACCGAGGACCACGCCGACTTCGATGCGGGTCAGGACCAGGAGCGCACCCACGCCGTACATCAGGATGACCGCCACACTCGTGGTCAGGCCGGGGTCAGGATCCGCCCGCCGAATCCTCAGCCAGTGTGGGAAGAAGAGCAGGGCAACCAAGCACAATAAAGCGGCTGCGGGAAGCCAGCCGCCGAAGGAGAGCCCCAGCAGCGCGAACACGCTGCCGCTCAGTGTGATGAGGGGAAAGGTCCGCAAGCCGGGCATGCCTCCCTCAGTGTGCTCCCGCTGCATGCCCACCAAAAAACCCAAAAGGGCGGCCATCCCCAGCCGGCCGAACAGCACGGTCACATCCCCTTCCTTACCGGCCAGGAACAGGGGTGTCAGCCATTCCGGAGGCGTTTCTGGAGGGATCATGGAGACATTTCCGCCAGGCGAATACAGAGACGATAAAGAACTCCCTCAATTCCGTCTCTTAATTATGGCTCATACATCTCCAGAATGGGTGAGATGATGAAGGCTGGAGCGAAAATACCGCTGGCAACGGCGCTGCGCCGCTTCTTTCTCTTGCTGCGTCGCTTCCATGCGCGACTGGAGATCTGCCAGATTGGCCAGACAATAGCGGCAACCGACTCGCTCCAGGTGAATGCGTACAAATCGCGCCTCTTCCATCGGCAGCGTGTCAAGGAGGTACGCCCCAAGTGTCTCACGGGTGGGACAACTTAAGCGATGACGGCGCCAAACTTCGGCGATAGAGACTACCCCTGAGTCCCGCCGCTGAATGATCAGACGCAGTTGTTCGGCAAGATTCCTGTCCTGGCGGACGGCCTCTTCGATTTCCCGCATGCGAGGGCTGGGCAGCGCCTCGTCGAGAAACGCTTCAAGTTCTTCCAGGCGAATTTCTGCTTTTTCGCGGCCCATCTCGCACTCCGGTCCACTGTGCTGGGTAACCATTCCGTCTTCAGCTTCAAAAGGTTGAAAAAACCCCCGGCGACCGCGCTGGGTGCTCCCGATTGGGCGTCGTCAAAACACGATACCGTTTTCCCTCGCCGCGTCGAGGTGCCGCTTGAGCCGGGATTGAAAATCGTGTTTCCAGTTGGCCACCTGTTGCTCGGATATTCCCAGGATTTCGGCCGCCTCTTTGTTGCGAAATCCCCCCACAAACAAAAGTTCCAGACAAGCCAGTCTCGTCCACTCGGCATTTTGGCGAAGTCGATCCAGCTCTTCACCGAGAATCGTGACCAGAAGGGCCTCCCGCTGGGTGCGGCGTTCCCGGCTGTCCAGGATGGTGCTTGGCCCGCGTGCTTTGGCCGGTACGGGAATCTGCGAGGATCTGTGTTCCTCGCTGGACACCATGAGCGATTGGAGGCGTCGATCCCGTCGCAGATGGTCTTTCAGCTTGTTGGCTGCAATGGCGAACAGCCATTTCTCCAGAGAGCGCGAATCATCGAAGTGGGGCAGACTCCTGAGAAAACCGGTGAACGTTTCCTGGACCAGGTCTTCGGCTGTGGCACGGTCTTCTACGCGAGGCTCGAGGAATGCCAGGAGCCGTCCCTCATAAGTGGCGATGAGCTGTTCCCACGCTACCGGGTCCTTTGCCCGAATGCGCTCGATAAACACCTGTTCGCTTTGTTCTGGACGATTCACCACGGCTTGTTTATGGCAATTTCTGCACCAGTGCTGGCAACCTGGAGGGGCGATTCAATGGTGGCCGACAATGTCGCCGCATGAAAGCCTGCTTGCGCGGTCGCGACCATCGCACAACAGATCGCTTGACGCGTCGGACGAGATGCCTCGCCACGCTCACGGTTTACCAGGTTGCTCCAGCGACTTGAGTTTGCTCACGACTTCGTCCCGGAGCCTTTCCGAGGCATGCTGGAGGGCGAGCCTCAGATAGGTCTTAGCGACCTCGGGCTTTCCACTTTGCAGGGCAGTCTCGGCCCGACTGAGGTACGACCGCGCGATCTCGTTTTCTCGCGCCAGTTCCTGCTCACGTCGCCGGCGGGCCTCGTCCACACCGTACACAACCCGTTCTGCAGATTTGGAAATCACCGCGGGGGAAGCCCCATCCCTTGAGTGTTCCGAAGCTTTTCCGGAAAGCACCAGCGCGTTCTGATCTTGTCCAAGAGGTGTTTCGTTCGGCAGACCAGGTTGGGAAGGGCCGTCCTTTTCATCGCGATTTGAATTTTTTTCACCGGGTTTGCGTATCGCTGCGGTGTTTTCGGAGATTCCGGAAGGCGGGGCAAACATTCCGGGAGTTGCAAAGAGTGGAAATGGATCTGCCGGGACCGGCAATCCCGGAGCGAGGGGCGGGTACAGTGGGGCATCACCGACCACGGGAAAGAAACCGATCACGAACGGAGTATACGCCTGATCTCCCATGCTCCCCCAGGACCCATCCGGCAACGTGATCTGCAGTGATTGCCCCATGAAGGATCGTCGGTATTGCTGGCCCCAGTGTCCGAAGAACTGGCCCTGGATGTGACCGGCCTTGATTCCCATGCCGAGCCCGGCACCTGG
This sequence comes from Thermogutta sp., assembly GCF_014359955.1. Classification (GTDB taxonomy): domain Bacteria; phylum Planctomycetota; class Planctomycetia; order Pirellulales; family Thermoguttaceae; genus Thermogutta. Next base: position 5,660 of record NZ_JACIYL010000216.1, read on the forward strand.
ATCGCCGAAAGAAGCCAATGGGCTGATCGCGGATGAGGGCGATCCGAAGCGAACAAAACCTCTTGGCCCGATGAGCGTCCAGCTTGTGCCAGAATACTCGAAGAACCCCTCCGAGAGCCGCGATCCCTGGACGGAAACGGCAGCTTGGGGTTGTGAGGAGGGGGCGTTCTGGGCCAAAGTTGGGCAGGGGATCAGTCCGCAGGAAACCACGGGCAACAGGATCCAAACCGTTCCCAAACGGGGACCGCCACCGAACACGTGCCCAGGCCTGAAAGACAGAAAAGCCATGGCATTGCCTCCCGTTTTGGTTTTTGGAGATTTGGGGGGCC
>NZ_JACIYL010000217.1 GCF_014359955.1 Thermogutta sp.
GCTGGGAACTTTTAAATCACGTTATCGTCGGGGCAATTCATGAATTGCCCCGACCGGCAGGTCCCTGCGGGTTGAATCCCGATCCCACGCCTGCCCGTGTGGACGTTCTGGGCCCAATCGGCGAGGAAAAGGTGGGGATGTGCCAGGGTCGGTGGCCATTGACGGGGTCCAGGTCGCCCGTTAAAAGAAAAAAGATGAGGCGCATCCATTAGGTACGGGCGTATTTTCCGCCGTCTCTTTCACGTTTTGTTGTCAAAAGCGGATCCCCACCGACGGGGAGGCCGCAAGATTAAATTAGCATTTTTGTCAGGAAACATAGGATCGGAGGACAGGTCTGTGTCGATCTGCGAACGAAAACGAGAACTGAGAAGAAAACGCCACCGCAGAGAGAAATACCGCATTTTCAAAAGAAAACTGTTGACAGCGACGGCTTCCGAACGGGCTGCCATTATTGAAAAAATCCGTAAGCTGGCCCCAGATCCCGAGGTCGTGCTCAAAAACCTCGGCCTTTTGGAAACCCAGCGATAAAAACCACATACCGCCACAGGGGACGTGCGACAGCGGCCGGGAGCTCTTTGGGGGTATGCCTTTGCCGTTGGGCAGGTTCACTTGGTGGCGAGGGCGATGACACCGTCCCAACCCGGTGGCGGCTGGCGGTGGTGTTGTGTGATGTAACTCGTCAGGAAATCGGCTCCACGATCGGACGCGGGCAAGCGGTGGAGTAGGTCGAACGCTTCGTCCCAGCGGCCCTCCAAAAAGTGCCGTACGGCGGCCTCGCAGAGCTGGAGGTGCTCATCGGTGAGTAACGGGTATTCGTCGCTCGGCGGCAGAAGTTCATGGACGAGCACCGCCTGGTCGAAACCGTAAGGGCGCAGCCTGGCCAGGGGCCGGACCCGAAAGATCTTTTTTTGTCCCGAGGAACGAACAGCTTCCGCAGTGGCTTCGTCCAAAAGGATCGGGACGTGCAGCAACTTGGTCAATCCTTCCAGGCGGGAAGCCAGATTGACGGGAGGACCAAACACGGTGACCTTGGCGTGCTCTGCCGTACCGATTTTCCCGGCCACGGCACGTCCACTGGCGATTCCAATCCCGATCTGAAACCCTGCCAGCAGACCATCCGGGGATTGCGAGGCCTGCTCGAATGCTCTGCGGATGGCCAAAGCAGCCTGACACGCGCGAAGGGCGCGATCCTCCTGAGGAATCGGCCAGCCCCAGAATCCCATCGCTGCATCCCCCTGGAAATCTCCAATCACGCCCCCCTGCTCCAGAATGTGTCGCGTCATCACCGACAGCGCGGCGCTGATCCGATTGAGGAGCGGAAGCAGCCGCTCCGCGTGCCGTTCGGTTTCCTGCGAAAACCCTCGCAGGTCACAGAACAGAACCGTAACATCCACCTCCTGCGGGCTGAGGAGCGTTTCCGGGTCTTCCTCGCTCAATCGATCGAGAACCGGGCGAGGTAAGAACTGCCCCAACACGGCCTGCCGTCGCTCCAGCGATTTCAACTGCAAGATAGCCCCCGTCATTTCGGCCACCAATTCGAGAAACTTGACGTCTTCGTGCAGATCCTCGGGAGTGGTGTCACTCGCGCCCAGTTCGCGATGGAAAGTTCCCGCCGCATAGATTGCCCAATTACACACGTCCGTGCGGATCGGCGTGCAAATCGCCCAGTCGATGTTCTCTTCCATTGTGTAGAGCGGATGATAGGCTTTGGGCTGAATCGCCGTGGTGTCCGCCGGGGACGACGGTCGAGTGCTCGGGGCTTTTCCCGGCAGGTTCAGCCGGCGCTGCTTTTCCCGCCAGATGTGGAGGACGCTCTGGCGATTGTTCCAGGCTTCAAGGATAAGCCGCCGACTTGGCCGAAACTCCCCGTCCGCCAGCAGACGCCGATCCCAGTGAACGACGCGAAGGGCGAGCGTCGCCTCGCCGCCCGGTTCTCTCGACGATAACGCGGCAGAACGTGCCGAGGCCTCCTCCACCGCATCCCCGGGATCTTCCGGCCCTCGCAGCGACGACGGCGACTCAATCGCCACCACCGCCACCGCCTCCGCATCGGGCATCCCGGCGAGGATCAAACTCACCAGCCGGGCAGCGGTTGCCGGTTCTGTCGCGGCTGTGGAAATAGCCCGCGGCAATCGCGACAGTACTTCCACGCGCGTATTGGGATTGCGAAAGACAATCTGCCTCAATAACTGGGGAGCGAATGCTTCCTGCTGGGTGGGTGTGGGATGATCGCTGGTCACGGCGACCCGTTGTCGGCTCAGCGCAAAACGTGTGCGTCCAATGACGAAATGCTCGCCCGGCCTCACGTCAAAAGCATCCCGCTCTTCCCCGTGGAAAAAGACCGGGTTGCGGGCACTGGGAAGCCGCCGGACGTGAAGCAGGTTTCCGTCCCACACCACTTCCGCGTGTCGCCGGGAAATATGGTGATCCCACGGTACACTCCAGGAACCCGTCGCTCTCCCCAGACACACTGACGTATGGAGCGGAAGCGGCCTTCGCCACCGATCACTGGGGTCTTCACCCTGGGCAATCAGATAGATTTCCTCACCACCCAACATCGTCCTGCTCGCAGTCTTTTTTGAGCACCATTCGTGTATGTTCTCCGAATTCTGCCTGCTACTCGTTTTGCTGCGGTTCGGAAGCCCGCGTCACGGAACGGCCGTCCTCTGTGGACTGCGGTCCTCGTCCCTGCCAGGATTGTGTCTGGGCCAGTGTCTCATCGGGGGGCGACCACGCGGCAGGCGGCGGCCTTTCCGGGCGCAATGGCATCAGAATCCCCGCCGACAGCAGGTGTCGCCGAATTTCCCGCAGCAGACGCGCTGTCAACGTCCACAATCCCAACAGAATGACTCCCACCAGTCCTGCTGAAATGACCCCATAGCGGAGAAGCGCGTGTTGAAACCCTTCCAGGGGTCGCTGGATGGCCGTCGCATAATCCTCCTGCACCAGCACAATCCATCCCACATCGTGGACACTGCCGTCCTCACGGCCAAGCTGCACGGGGGCAACCTGCGCCAGATACCTGCGACGGTATTCCGCTCCCAATTCGTCCCGGGAAAGTGGATCCACAAAGTTCACGGCAGGCCCCCTGTCCAGGTCTGTGAGATTCTGCACCGGCTGGGGCAGATCTTCGCGGCGCAGTCGGTATTCCTGCTTCCGAAAGCGCTCCGGTAAACGGAGCTCCTTGCGCAAAACCTTATCGAAGAGCGGGTGCTGGAGGATCATACCGGTATAATCACCCGGCCGCATCTCCACCAGCACCGGAAATTGGGTGCGGGTGCCTTCCAGTTCGACGAATCGGGTCACCCGGACGGTCAACGCGACCACTCCCAGGAATTGCCGAGTACGGTTATCGATGACGGGGGCTGCCACCGCCACGATCCATTGCTGGGTCGCATCACTGGGAAAGACCGCGGAGAGTTGTGGCTGCATAAGATGCTCGTCCGCTGCCGGACGCCAGTTCCGCGGCATATCCCGTTCTCGACCGGTGAAGAAGCTCCGCCACGCATAGTTTCCGCCGATGGTGAGAGATTCCGGCACGCGGGCCGTGGAAATCCCTCTCGGATCGCAAAAGAACCAGCTCGCCACCTCATCCACGCCCTGGACATCTTCACCCGTTCCCGGCCGCATCCATGGCGGTATCATCTGAGCGAACTCTCGCTGCAAGGCCGCGCGGAGCGGATGGTTTCGGAACCGCCTTCGCAGCGGTTCCGCCTCGGTCTCGCTGAGATTCGGTTGGCTGAGTTGCTGGGCCAGGTCTCGGAAGTCGGGGTCCTGCAGCGTCTGGCGAACGAGGTCCTGAAAGCGTGTGTTCTCCGCGAGTTGTTCCACGGCTTCAAACCGCCGGCGGAGCTCTTTGCCTGCCAGGTCGGCCACATACTGGGCCATCAGTTGATTGTTCTCCAGGGCCCGCCGCGTGAGCGCTTCGCGGGACTGCCTCACCGTCGTGGAAAACCCTCGCCAGGCGAACAGCGCGAACACCAGCAAGAGCAGAGCCGGACCGACAAATCCGAGCAGCATGAGCGGCCGCCGCGTTCGCTCCGTCGTCCACGCATCGAGGGCCGCCAGCACCGATTGAACGTTGGGAAATCGCTCATTCGGATCGGGCGCCAGACACCGCTCGAGGATCTGCGCCAGCTCGCGATCCACGCCGGGAATCTGCCGGTGGTCCGTGGGAACGCCCGAGCGTCTGATCCACTCGCGGTAGGCCCGCAGTCGCTCTTCCAGGTTTGTGATGCGTTCGATGGAACGCGCCGCTTCTTCATCGCGGTGCGGCGGTTTGCCGGTCAGCATGCAATAAAGCAGCGCCCCCAGGGCATACACGTCCCAGCGAGCATCGGGGATGGCGTTGAGATCGGCCTGCTCCGGCGCCATGTAGAAAAGCGTTCCCAGAGCAGGCAATTGTTCGTGGGAAAGCCGCGACTGCCCGAAATCAGCCAGCCGGGGTTTGTCGTCCTGATCCAGCAGGACATTGGCGGGCTTCAGATCGCAGTGGAGGACACCTTTGCCGTGGGCATGGAGCAGTCCGATGGCCACCTCCCGGAAGATGCGGACCGCCTCGGCCACCGGCAGCGGACCGTGGGCCAGCCGATCGGCCAGCGAGCCCCGTTCCATATACTCCATGACGTAATAGGGCGGATCAGAATCCCACCCAACCCCGATAAGCTGCACGATGTACCGATCCGCGCAAAGGAAGGCGAGCTTCTCCACTTCCCGGGACAGGAGCGACCAATCCAGCCCTCCCTGGTGGGCGTAGAACTTGATGGCGACCCGCCGTCCCGTGTTCCGCTCAATCGCCACCCAGACCTCCCCATAGGCGCCAGAACCAAGCAAGCGTTCAAAGTCGTAACCAGGCACCTCGATCGGGGGACGTCGCCCTTCCAGACTGAGGGCCTGGGAACGTTGCCGTTCAAAATCGCCCTGGGGAATGGTCAGATCGTCTGGCATTGCAAAGATGATGCGAAGGTATGGAGAAGGGGGCTTCATTGGTGTTTGCGCCCCGTTCCATCCGCCCCCACACTGTCAGTATATCGTGTTTGCGTTGGGCGAAATATGGTAACATGAAATTCCACCCTCCGGGGATCGGCTTTCCCGCACCCCGGCTGAGTGTGCGCGGTTTCCTGGAACGGGTTTACGGAACAATGCTTGTTTCGGGCTGGTAACGCCGCCGCTTGATGAGGAATCCCTGCGGCGGAACCACGTAAGTCCGCTCCCCACGTGGGGTTTGTGAGACGTCTTTCGGGAGGAGACAACCATGAAGGTGATCGCGTTTAATGGCAGTGCACGCAAAGACGGCAACACAAGCATTATGGTCAATACGGTTTTGAATGTCCTCCAAAATGAAGGCATTGAAACCGAGCATGTGTCGCTGGCCGGCCGGCAGATCAGCGGATGCATCGCCTGCTATCGCTGCTTTCGGGAGCCCGGCCGATGCCATCAGAAGGACGACGGCTTTATCAATGAGGCTATCGAAAAGATTTCCCAGTCTCAGGGAGTGATCCTGGGTTCACCGGTTTACTTTGCGGATGTGACGGCCAACATGAAGGCGCTCATGGAACGAACGGGCATGGTCGCCCGGGCGGCCGGAGACATGTTCCGCCGGAAAGTCGGCGCGGCCGTCGTGGCCGTCCGACGCGGTGGCGCCGTCCATACGTTTGACTCGCTCAACCACTACTTCCTCATCGCTCAGATGATTGTTGTGGGCTCCATTTACTGGAATCTGGGCCGGGGACTCGAGCCGGGAGATGTGAACAAGGATGAAGAAGGCTTGCGAACGATGCGAATCCTTGGTGAAAACATGGCGTGGGTGATCAAGAAACTCTATGAATGAAGACAACACCACTTCCCAGTTCGAAAAAGAGGAATCCGAAGGAACTCAGTCCCCTCTGACGGGCGCCGAGCCGAACGTGGGGCAGCCTGCCGAATCGCCTGGGGAACCTGCCGCCACGACTCCGCAAACCCTTGAG
>NZ_JACIYL010000218.1 GCF_014359955.1 Thermogutta sp.
CAACGAATTTACCGACGCCACCACCACCCAGTTTTTCAATCCCGTGGAGCGCCGATGGGCCACCGAGTTGCTGGAACGTTTCGGGCTGCCCACGCATATCCTGGGCCCGATTGTGCAGCCTGGCACGGTCCTGGGGCCACTTCGGCCCAGTGTGGCGGCCGAGACGGGGCTCACCCAGACGCAGGTGGTTTTACCGGGAACGCATGACACGGCGAGCGCCGTCATGGCCGTGCCGGCACGAGAGCCGAGCGAGGATTGGCCGAACTGGTGTTACATCAGCCTGGGAACCTGGGCCCTGATGGGCGTTGAGGTCAAGCAGCCCGTCATCACCGAAAAGTCATTGGCCCTCAATTTCACCAACGAGGGTGGCGTGGGGAATACGATCCGGCTCCTCAAGAACATCACCGGGCTGTGGCTGGTTCAGGAATGTCGGCGAATCTGGAATCAGGCAGGCCGGAGCTGGGACTGGGAAGATCTCAATCGATTGACGGCCGAGTCGCCCGGGTTGGTCAGCTTCATCGATCCCGACCATTCCATGTTCCTGGCTCCCACCGACATGCCGGAAGCCATTCGTGAGTTCACACGGCGCACAGGCCAGTCGGTGCCATCGACGGAAGGGGCCGTTTTGCGGTGTGCTTTGGACAGCATCGCCATGAAATTCCGGCATGTGTTGGGGATGTGTGAAGAACTCATCGGCCGGCGGATTGAGGTCATCCACATTGTCGGTGGGGGAACCAAGAATCGCCTGTTGTGTCAGGCTGCGGCGGATGCGTGTGGTCGGCCGGTGCTGGCCGGTCCGGTGGAAGCCACCGCACTGGGAAACATCATGATGCAGGCCGTGGCTGCCGGAGAGGTGGGCACCATCTCCGAAGCTCGCGAAATCATCCGGCAGAGCTTCCCGGTGGATGAGTATTCACCCCAGAACACCGCCGCGTGGGACGAGGCATTTCCGCGGTTCCTGCAGATCCTGGAGGCAACCGTGTGAGACGTCCCGCCATTTGGTTGATGGCGTCCCTCAGCGGCAAACGGCGGGGTGTTTTCCAAGTGCTCCACGCACGCCTGCGCCGAGCACATGGGTATGAAAAAGCAGGTTCGTGAAACATCGTGAGCGATTTACGGGCATCGGTCAACCTCGGCCGTTACAGCCGTTGAAGAGAAGCAAAGCAGTTCTGGAAACTTGTGCCGGAAGACTCATTGACGAAGGAGGACGACATGGTTCGCGTCGGGATCGTGGGCATCGGCTTCATGGGAATGATCCACTATCTGGCTTATCAAAAGATCAAGGGAGCCAAAGTCACGGCCATCTGTGAAAAGATACCCGAGCGACTGGCTGGAGACTGGCGATCCATCAAAGGGAATTTCGGCCCCCCCGGCCGCAAGATGGACTTGAGAGGCATCGCCAAATACTCCGACATCGCGGAGCTTCTCAAAGATCCCAATGTCGATATGGTGGATATCTGTTTACCTCCTGCCCTCCATCCCGAGGCCACCATCGCAGCCCTGGAAGCCGGCAAGCACGTCTTTTGTGAAAAGCCGATTGCGCTCACAGTTCCAGCGGCCGACAAGATGGTGAAAACAGCCGAAAAACGGGGGAAACTGCTTCTTATTGGCCATGTGCTCCCCTTTTTCGCGGCCTATCGCTTTGCATACGAAGCTGTCACCAGTGGAAAGTACGGAGCCTGCCTGGGTGGCCACTTCAACCGGGTTATTTCCGATCCCCTGTGGCTGAAAGATTTTTACGATCCCAATGTTTGTGGGGGGCCCGCCATTGATCTCCACATCCATGACGCTCACTTCATCCGTCTTCTGTTCGGCATGCCGAAGGCCGTGCAAAGTGTGGGACGCATGCGGGGAGAAGTCCCCGAGTATTTCAGCACTCAGTTCCTCTTCGATGATCCCCGTCTCGTGGTGACGGCGACCAGTGGGGTGATCATGCAGCAAGGTCGGCCATTCACGAACGGCTACGAAATCCACCTGGAAAAAGCAACGCTCGTTTTCGACTCCTGGATGAATATGCCGGTGACAATCCTCACCGAAGACGGGAAAGTAAAGCGGCCGAAACTTCCTGCCCGCGATCCCGTCGATGACTTCGCCGCGGAGCTGACAGAGGTGGTCCGCTGCGTCAAGAACGGCGAGACATCCACGTTCCTCGATGGCCGCCTGGCGCGGGATGCTCTCGTGCTCGCTCATCGGGAAATCGAATCTGTCAAGCGGCGTCGTGCCGTAAAAGTCTGAGTGACTGCCCCGTCAGGTAAGAGCGGTGTCGTTTCCTGGGCTTTCCCAGCTTCTCTGGGGAGATGCGGGAAACTTCACCAAACTGGCGCTGCCGTTTCCAGCGCCACGGCAGGTTTTACCGTCAACTTTTCTGCCACGATCAGGTTCGGCGCGTCCCCCTCGTGAGATTGCGGGTTTTACCGAACAAATCGGACAAAAACACCGCTGGGGTTTTTGCCCATAGTCGATGCCTGAGCTATACTCATCCGAACAGAGTAATGTGGGCTTGGCAGCGTGACATGCAACGCTGTCGGGCGGGAAATGCTCTGGAAAGATCGGGACTTGGAGAATTCGCAACAGTTGCTTTGGCCTGCTCATGGCAGGTGGGCGTCCGCAGGGAACTCTGCGAGGGAGCACTGTGAGGACAGGACGCATGGAGCACGCAGGCGCGGACTCATCCATCGGGACCATGGTCGGCACTCTTCGTGATCGCTACCTTAATCGATTGCGAAGCGTGCTGCGGGGAGTGACCTTCTGGGGGGCGATCGGACTCTTGCTTCTTTTGACGGGTTTCGGCCTGGCCGCCCCCAACGCTGGAGAGCTCAACAATGTCTCGCCGCCTGATCCGCTGTCGTTGCCCGCCACCGAGCTGGAAGAACTGAAAGCGGTTTTGGAACAGGGACAGGCCCTGGAGCGGCAATCCCGCTGGGGCGAGGCTTTGAGCCTTTATGAGGAAGCCATCCGCCGCTTCCCGGGCCATGCGGAACTGGAAACACGCTTTCATGAAGCGCGGCTCCATTATGACCTGATCCGCCGCTATGCCGACAGCACTTTTCTGACAACCGTGCGGAATCTTTCGGCTCGAGATGCCCTCCAACTGTATGATGAGGTCCTCGTCAAAATCCAGGCCCACTACGTGGAATCACCCCATTGGAACGAACTTTATACCCAGGGTGTCCATGGTCTGGCTCTCGCCCTGAGTGAGCCCAAATTCCTCGCCGCCTACCAGATCAGTCTGTCATCAGAGGCGGCAGCCAGCGCCGGACGTGATCTCGAATTTGTCGTCCCGCAAATCCGCGTGCAATCCCGAACGACCGCTCTGGACGCCGTTAATCGTTTGACACAGTGGTTGTACGAAAAGGTCAAGCTGCCGGTCAGTGCGGCCGTCATGGAAATGATCTGCGGAGCGGTAAACTCCCTGGATCCCTATTCCGCCTTTTTGACTCCCGCTCAACTCTCTGATCTTTATTCCCAGATCGAGGGCAATTTTGTAGGCCTTGGGGTCGAACTGCGTCCGCAGGAAGATGCCCTTATCGTCCTGCGGGTGATCGCGGGAAGTCCGGCAGAGCGGTCAGGAATCCGGCCCGGTGACCGAATTGTGGCCGTGGATGGGCAGAAAGTGCGAGACATCACCCCAGATCGCGCGGCAGAGCTGCTGAAAGGTCCGGAAGGAACAAGCGTGTCACTGGAAATTGCGGACCGCGAAGGGCAACTCCGAACGCTTACCGTCATCCGCACACGGGTGGAAGTCCCAAGCGTGACCGACGTGCGAATACTGGATGAACGGGCGAAAATCGGATATTTTCGACTGCTCAGTTTTCAGCGGACCACAGCCCACGATGTGGAAACAGCCCTGAACGTGCTGCAGGCTCAGGGTGTGCGCTCCCTGATCATCGACCTGCGAGGAAATCCTGGCGGCCTTTTGGGAGCAGCGGTGGAAACCGCCGATCTGTTTTTGACTGGCGGAACGATTGTCTCGACACAGGGGCGAAACTCGGAAGAGAACCTCGTTTACACCGCGCAGGAGTCCCGTAAGTGCACCCTGCCGCTGGTGGTCCTTATCGACCACGAAAGCGCCAGTGCTGCGGAAATCTTCGCAGGTGCCCTCCAGGATCAGGGTCGCGGCACGATCGTGGGCACTCCCAGCTACGGAAAGGGGTCGATCCAGGGCATCTTTCCGCTGGCCATCACCGGCGCCGGACTCCGCCTGACCACTGCCCGGTTCTTCTCCCCGCGAGGGCAGCCGTACGCGGGACGGGGCGTGATCCCCGACATCCGCGTCCAGGTCGCAGCGCGACCTCTTACCGCCCGGTTGCCTTTAGGTGCGGAATCCAACACAGGCGGCAGTCCGGCCTCGACTTCCGGGGATGCAGCGTCTTCGGCCATGCTTTCAACCTCGCGGGACCCGATCCTCGAAGCCGGTCTCCAGGCAGCCCAGCAAATCGTCGCCCAGCGAGACGGCGCGACGCGCTAAGTCGATCCGTAGTCAATGGCTCCGGCCGGGATTTTCAACCGGGCATGAAGCCCCCCGGCCTGCGATCTTCACGTCTCTCATTCCAGCCGGTGGCAGTGGCCCACGTCGCTCGCCGATCACATCCTGTCGAGCACAGGTGATCCCCGGGCCAGGTGCTTGCATCATCGCCGATTGGCTATGGCTGCCGGGAAAGATACACGAACGCCCCTGCTCCCACGATGAGCCCACCAATCACCGCGAGAATGATCATTCCGAACAGAGTTGACCAGTCGGATACCGTCTTTAGCATGAGCTGGGCGAGCATGAGGAGGATGACTGTCAGGTTGAATGCGACAATAGCATACTGGAGGTCCTGCCGGAAGCGCTCGGGGGAGCGCGGTGCGTAACTCCGTGCGGCGGCGGCTTTTTGCGGGGTGGCGGCGGCTTTCTGGTCCCGTCCGTCTCCCCTGCCAGACATGTACCGTGCAATCGCCGCGTTGATCCCGATCGGAGTGGTGATTACGCTCCGCACAGGCAAACCGTACAGGTGGCGAAGCGTCTCTTCCACATCGGGATTAAGTGGAAAAGGTGAGGCCACCAGCAACTGATTGTCGTCCACCATGACGGGCAGACAGGAATACTGGCGGGCCAGAGCGGGCGGCATCTTATCCAGAAGAGAGACGTCGATGACTGTCTCCTGAAGATCGACAAACGGCAACCCCTGCGATTCGGCGTAGGCCTGCATCACCACATCGGGCGGCGCCAGCTTCTGCTGAATGATGGCATCATGGATGGGCAGACCTACTGCCTGAGCAAAGCGTCGCGCCCGCTCGAGAGCCTCGGGAGTGATCGCTTTGTTCCCCAGCAGAATCTCCTCCACGGTGCGTCGCACGCCCTCACCGAAATCTTTTCGCCCCAGCATGGCATCGTATTCGCGCTTCCGCTGGGCGTCGGTGAGGCAGAGCATGGCCTTCGCCAGCTCGTTGAGAAGCTGCTGGGACTCAAACGCATAACCGCCCGTCGCATACTTGCGGACATGGGCGTTCAGTTTCCGGTACTGTTCCCGGATCTTGTTGACATCATCCTCGAAGAGGGGGAGCTTGAGAAGCTGATAGTAATTGAGCGGGCGCTGGGTTTCCTCAATCCCCAACCAGTCGCGATAAACGTCGATCGGCTTCTTTGCCATACCCCGACTTCCTAATCGACTTTGTATTCGTCAGCCAGACGCTTGAGAGCGTCAACCTCCTCTTCAGCCAGCACTCCCCGCCGTTCGATTTCGATGCGAGCTTCCCGCCCGCTGGTCTTGTCGCGTGCCGTCACAATGACGCGTCCCTGAGCACTGAACGCATAGGTCACCTCCACGGGCGACCCCTTCGGCAAATTGGGAGGAAGGTCGGTGATGCGGCACTTTCCGAGGAGCGAACACGCGAAGGGATCCGGGGCGTCTCCTTCCAGAACCTGCACCGTGATCCGTTCCTGGTTGTCTTTGGTGGTTTTG
>NZ_JACIYL010000219.1 GCF_014359955.1 Thermogutta sp.
GCCAAACGGTTGGGGCGAAACCCCCCTTGATCAGGTCACGACAAAGGGTTAAGATTGAATAGAACGATCGAGGGGGCAACGGGAAATGAAAGACAAAGCCCCCCGTTGACGATAGAAAGTCGAGGGGTAGAATAAAAAATGCCCGACGCGAAAAGGCGGAGGGTCAATCGAATAAATGATCTTTGACAATTCGGTAGCGTGAGGTTCACAGCCCCTGAAAGCGACGGTTCAGCCGAAAGCTTTCAGAGCTGCTCTGGGCGACCTGGAGCAGCAAGTGATCAAGCCTTTCCTTGTTGCTAGCCATGTCCGAACGCGGTCAACGCGGGAGGACTAAGCAAACAATTAAGTGAAGGGTTTGATCCTGGCTCAGAGTGAACGTTGGCGGCGTGGATTAGGCATGCAAGTCGTGCGACGAGGCCCGCAAGGGTGCTCGAGCGGCGAAAGGGAGAGTAATGCATGGGTAACCTGCCCTTGGGACTGGGATAGCCGCGGGAAACTGCGGGTAATACCAGATAACGTCGCAAGCCTTCGGGTTTGCGACCAAAGGTGCGAGTCCGCCCGAGGAGGGGCCCATGTCCTATCAGCTAGTTGGTGGGGTAACGGCTCACCAAGGCTACGACGGGTACGGGGTGTGAGAGCATGTCCCCGCTCACTGGGACTGAGACACTGCCCAGACACCTACGGGTGGCTGCAGTCGAGAATCTTCGGCAATGGGCGCAAGCCTGACCGAGCGACGCCGCGTGCGGGACGAAGGCCGTTTGGTTGTAAACCGCTGTCAGGGGGGAGGAAATGTCGGTCCTCAGGGCCGGCTTGACCTATCCCCAGAGGAAGGACGGGCTAAGTCCGTGCCAGCAGCCGCGGTAAGACGGACCGTCCGAACGTTACTCGGAATTACTGGGCTTAAAGGGTGCGTAGGCGGCCTCGCAAGTCGGGTGTGAAATCCCTCGGCTCAACCGAGGAATTGCGCTCGATACTGCGGGGCTCGAGGGAGATAGAGGTGAGCGGAACTTGCGGTGGAGCGGTGAAATGCGTTGATATCGCAAGGAACACCGGAGGCGAAAGCGGCTCACTGGGTCTCTCCTGACGCTGAGGCACGAAAGCTAGGGGAGCGAACGGGATTAGATACCCCGGTAGTCCTAGCCCTAAACGATGAGCACTAGACCGAGGAACTCTCCATGGTTTCTTGGTCGTAGGGAAACCGTTAAGTGCTCCGCCTGGGGAGTATGGTCGCAAGGCTGAAACTCAAAGGAATTGACGGGGGCTCACACAAGCGGTGGAGGATGTGGCTTAATTCGAGGCTACGCGAAAAACCTTATCCCGGTCTTGACATGCACGGATTAACCCCGTGAAAGCGGGGCCACGCCTCTCTGAGGTGGAACGTGCACAGGTGCTGCATGGCTGTCGTCAGCTCGTGTCGTGAGATGTCGGGTTAAGTCCCTTAACGAGCGAAACCCCTGTCGCTAGTTGCCAGCGGGTCATGCCGGGCACTCTAGCGAGACTGCCGGTGTTAAACCGGAGGAAGGTGGGGATGACGTCAAGTCCTCATGGCCCTTATGACCGGGGCTGCACACGTCCTACAATGGCGCGTACAAAGGGAAGCAAACCCGCGAGGGGGAGCAAATCCCAAAAAGCGCGCCCCAGTTCAGATTGCAGGCTGCAACCCGCCTGCATGAAGCCGGAATCGCTAGTAATCGCGGATCAGCATGCCGCGGTGAATGTGTTCCTGAGCCTTGTACACACCGCCCGTCAAGCCACGAAAGTGGGGGACATCCGAAGTCGCCGGGCTAACCCGAAAGGGAGGCAGGCGCCGAAGATGGACTCCGCGATTGGGACTAAGTCGTAACAAGGTAGCCGTAGGGGAACCTGCGGCTGGATCACCTCCTTTCTAAGGATTTCAGCCACCCCGAGCTTCGCTCGGGGGACATGGAGCGGTTGACCGTCGCCCAAAGGGCTGTGAACCTCACGCTACCAAAATTTTTTTATGCGCTTTTCCTTCGTTCTCATCCCCATGTCGAAACGGTATCTCACTTTGCCGGCGCCAGTTCACTCGAACGCGTTCGCTGTTTCGACATCCTGGGTTGAATCGCCATCCACACTGTCACAGTAAAGGACTGAGCAACTTCGCCATGTGGATAGCCAGATTGCGCGCCCAACCCGGCGATGGTGGATCTTCCGGCGAAGACTTTTTCGATCGCTCGATATACCGCTTCTGCAGTTCTCGAAGCTCCTCGACCGCGTCCGGCGTGTAAATGAGCAGGTTCACCTCGAAATTGAGGTGGAACGATCGGATGTCGTAATTGGCCGATCCAAAGAGGGCGACCTGGTTGTCGATGGTGAGCGTCTTCGCGTGAAGAAGGCCGTCGGGAAAGAAATAAACATGCACTCCGAATTCGCGGAGACGCCGCCAGTGAAATTCTCCGGCGGCATCGACGATGGGGTGGTCCGACCGCCGAGGCAGAACGAGTTGCACGTTCACTCCGCGGAGTGCCGCCAGCCGGAGGGCGAGTGAAAGGGGTTCGTCTGGTACAAAGTACGGCGAAGTCAGAATGATTTCTCGCTCGGCAAGAAAGATCGCCTTCACGAGAAGGTCCTGAAAGCGTTCTGTGGGAAGGTCCGGACCGCTGGGAAGTATTTGCAGGATGGTGTTCCCCCCGCCGCTGATCGGTGGAAAAAAGCGCGGTTCGTCGAGCCACTCTCCGGATTCGTAGAACCAGTCTTCCAGAAATAAAAGTTGCAGGTGATGGACAGCGGGCCCAACGATTCGGGCGGTCACATCGTACCATGGCCCGGCCTTGCGATGTCCGTAGCGCGGTTCCACGATGTTCTGCGAGCCCACGTAAGCCACCCGGCCGTCCACGATGGCAATCTTGCGGTGGTTGCGAAGATCGATCCGAGAAAAAGGAATGCGGTAGATCCGCACAGGGAGCGCCGCCCGCACATCGATGCCCGCACGTCGCATGGCAGGGGCCAGTGTTCGTAACATATGCCGGGAGCCCACGGCGTCCACCAGAACGCGGCAGGCCACGCCACGCTGTCGTGCTCGGGCCAGCGCCTCGGCCACGCGTCGGCCCACCACATCATCGCGGAAAATATAGTAAAGCAGGTGGACGTGATCTGTCGCCGAGTCAATCTCCGCGATCAGCCTGTCGATAGTCAGAAGCGAATCGGAAAGGTACGAAATCTCGTGGTGGGGAGTCGCGGGAAAACCCGTGAGCCGGGCGGCAAGGTCGGCCAAAGATCGCAGCGGGCCAGGGAGTAACTCCTCCACCCGGCGGCTCAGCCGCTGATGAAAGGCAGTCTGGGATCCTTCCATCTCCGCAGACTGTCCCGGCATGTCCTCGTCCTCGTCGGGGAGTTCCAGGGGGACTGATGAGGAGTTATCGGAAGTGACAAGCCGAGATCCCACGCGGGGGGCGTTAAGACTTTCCAGGCTCTGCCACTGGCTCTTGCGGAGTTGCAGCCGTTTCCGGCCTAATCGCGTTTCTCCCACGACCAGGTAAAGAATTGCCCCCAACCATGGGGCAAAGAACACGAGGGTCAACCACGCCAGGCATGTGGATGGGCGTTCTTTCCGCAGGACAATGACCGGGAGCATCACCAGGCGGATCGCCCATTCCGAAAGTACCCAGTATGTTGTCCAGTTTGCCCAGTCCATTCCATTACACGTGACTGCGTACGACAGGTTCACCCGCCGATAGACGACATGCTGTGTTCACGCCAACGATGGCTTGTGCCCGAACTGCTCCAACAACCGGCGGTATTCCTCGGCAACCGGGGGCATGGCCCCAGGAAGTGACGCGACAAGCGCTCCGACTCTGTTGGCAAAGTTGGCCTGCTTCGCGACATCCCATCCCTGAAGCCGTGCGGCGATCCAGGCGGCGGTGAATGCATCTCCAGCCCCGACGGTGTCCGCCACCTTCACCTCGATGCCGGGTGCTTCCGCCCAGCCCGTTCGATCTACGACCAGACACCCGCGGGCACCCCGCGTCACGCAGGCTCCCTCGAGGCCGAAGTGCTCCAAAAGCCACTGGCACCATGCCAGTTCCGTTGTTCCGGGGAGTTCCAGCAAATGGTGAAGGACGCGAGCTTCTTCGTCGTTAAACTTGACGAGGCTGGCGAGCCGGAGGGATCGCTCGACGATTCCGCGGTTGTAATAATTCTGTCGCAGGTTGATGTCATAAACGACCAGTCGCTTTGATTTTTCTCCCTCGAGAAGGGCCCCGACCGTTTCTCGCGAACGAGGGCTTCGCTGGGCAAGCGTCCCAAAACAGACGGCAACCGCCGACTGTACAGCGGCCCGCCACTGGGGCGTCACTTCCATGAAATCCCAGGCGACGTTTTCGTGGATGATAAACTGCGGATGGTCCGGCCGGGACACATCCACGGTCACCGTACCCGTGGGATGGTGAGGATCACGCTGAATCCAATCGGTCCTCAACCCTTTTTGGGCAAGCCAGTGCACGAGCTTTTCACCGCGTTCATCCGCCCCAACGCGGGAGAGGACCCCTCCCTGGTAGCCCAGTTGTGCCGCGTGGTAGGCGAAATTGGCGGGAGCACCGCCCGGGCGCTCTTCATCGGGAAAGCAGTCCCACAATACTTCCCCCAGTCCCAAAATCAGGGATTGGCCCATCGCTTTGGCCTTTCCATACGATCGTCTTTGAGGAACAAACGCACTCAGATTTCGGCCGCTGTCCTATGGTCGGTCCAGCAGTCCGCGGACTTTCAGCCAGGCCTTGAGGCACTCCGGCCATAACTCGGTTCCGGGAACACCGGCGGCCAGACCGAGGCCGTGCCGACCCTTCTCGAAAATGTGCAGCTCTGCCGGGACGCCCGCTTTTCGCAGCGCCAGGTAAAACGCGACACTGTTTTCCGGCGGTACGCCGGTGTCTTCATTGGTGTGGAACAGGAAGGTCGGCGGCGTCTGCGGGGTGACCTGTTTTTCATTGGAAAGGCTTTTTACCAGTTCGGGATCGGGATTATCGCCCAAGAGATTCCGCATCGACCCGCGATGCGTGAACGGTTCATCAAAGGCAATAACAGCATAACACAGAATCGCGAAATCGGGGCGGCAGCTCACCCGGTCGATTGGGTCGGGGGCGTCGGGCTGACCTGCATCGAAATGGGTCGCCGCCGTGGACGCCAGGTGTCCGCCCGCAGAGAATCCCATGACACCAATCCGATCGGGTTTCACGCCGAATTCGTCGGCTCGGGCCCGGACCAGCCTGATCGCCCGCTGGACATCGAGCATCGGCGCCGGGTGCATGTATCCTTTGTTGCGATGGCGATAGTCAAGTATAAAAGCGGCCACGCCAAAGCTGTTGAACCACTGGGCGATCTGGTGTCCTTCATGGTCCATTGCCAGGGCCCCATAGCCCCCACCTGGACATACCACCACACCGGTTCCCACAGCTTTTTCTGCAGCAGGAAGATACACGATCAGGCCCGGTTTGTCTTCCGGCCGGTCACCCTTAGCGAGGGGAGCGCCCTGCGGCCAAAGAAGAATTTTTTGAGGCTCTTCCGCGTTGACCAATCTCGTGGACAGAACCAAAAAACAGATCGCCGCGAGCACATTGGGATTGCAAAATCTCGACTGTTTCCTCATGGTGCACTCCTCCTCGATGGGGCCTCCAAACAAGGACATTCAAGACCTACTAAGCTTATAGCGTATCACTGAGCACTAGCCGTGGCTATACGGTTGGAGGCTGACGCATCCTCACTTTGTCTCCGCGAGGAAAGAGGTGTGAATCTCGGCAACGTTTTGAGAGGGGGAGATGCAGCTCGGCGGGACCTCTTCCGAAGGACCCCGCTTGTCGGGTCCGTTTTTTTTTGGAGTTTTTTTCGGAGGGACCCGCTTGTCGGGTCCGCTCTCGCAGGTTCGATAATCCATTCTGACTCACCGGGCACGAC
>NZ_JACIYL010000022.1 GCF_014359955.1 Thermogutta sp.
TTATGACCCATCATGGGGCAGCAACGCCGCCTGTGGCCGCCTTCTGTGGGCCCCGAAACTGGATTTCAGCACGGGGCATGGATCACCGGGCGTTCACCCGTCAGCCTCGTAGCTCGACCTGAAGGGTCTGGCCAGCCTCAACAGTGAGAGGTTCTTTCATCTGGACAATGACGCGGCGGCCATTCTGTTCCACGGCAGCGATGTCCAGAGTCTTTTCGCCTTCAGCAGTTTGGATGACGGCGCGGGCACGCTGTGGGACGTCGGAAGGCACTTCCAGGGCGATGCTCCGCACCCGCAACCGACCCCAGAGGAGCTCGAGGGTGTTCTTCTGACCGCCGCCCTGGCGTTTCTGCGTGAATCGACCCCAGCCCTCGGCACCGGTGAATGCTGCGGCGAAATCATCGGCGTTAAGGCGTGGGGCGAAGCCGATATGGCCGCGAGGACCGTGGTATTCAAAACCGCACAGCGCGAGGAACACGCCGTAACTGGCAAGTGCCCGGGCGTAATGGTCGCCACACTCCACTTCATTCCATGGGTTGTGGCTGCGGGGATGGTAGCGCTCGTGGACGGCGCGGCAGATGGCGAGGGCTTCCAAAAGCATGCCTTCCCACACCATATGACCGGCCACCTGATATTCAATGCCGGTCCAGACTTCGTCGCGGTAGAGCACGCTGTCGGGGCCGAGATGCTTGGATTTGGGCCACGTACAGGTGAAGAGACCGGCCTGGCCCGGTCGGGCAAACCACCGCTGCGGGGGGTGGGCCGCGTTTTGCGGTCCCACATCCGGCGCCCAATTATACACCCAAATGGCTTTCAGGGCCGAGCGAACAGCCTCCACAGGATAGATGTAGCCCAGCCCGACCTGGTGCGCCCAGCCCTGACCAAAGAGTTGGTCGGACAAACAGCCATCGGCATATTGGTGTTTTGGATGTTCTTTAAGATCAACTTTTTGAATAAAATACTCGCCGTTAAACAGTTCCTTCATGGTGGCGTCGCGTCCCGCTTCAAAAACCTTGCGGCAGCGGGCGGCGAATTCGTCATCGCCCAGTTCTTTGGCCATTTCTTCCCCGGCGCGACAGGCCGCCAGATAGAGTGAGCCGACCATCGTATTCGGCCCGTAGAAGTTAATGTCGTATGTGTTGTGTTGCTCTCCCTCAATCAGGCCGTTGAGATCGCCATCCTGGACGAAAAGGAACTCCAGGGCCTTTTTGATGCGGGGCCAGTTGCGGCGGAGGAAGGAATCGTCGGCAGAGCACTGGTGCTCGCGGTAGGCCTTGAGGATGGTTCCGCCCTGGGAGTCGCCCGCCCACAGCTTCCAGCCTTCTCCGCGAAACCGGATCGCGCCCGTTTGTTCGTCGAAGCCGGCCTCGGGATTGAAATCCTGCATCTCGCGCACGGAGCGTTCTAATCGAGGGAAAAGACGGGCCAGGGCGTGCTCGTAATTCCACACGTGGGCACAAGTGCCGTGGCAGCAGCCCACGCCTTCCCATGCCCAGAATCGACCATTGGCCCACCACTGGCACGTACCCGTAGCCAGATTGGCCACCGTGGAGAAGAGCCGGTCCAACAACCAATGGGGCAAGGTAGCACCGTACCATGTGTCGTGCCACAGATGGGTTTGTTGCCGCAGTCGGGGCAGATGCTCTTCAATATAAGAGAGCAGGTCGCCGAGGGTGGGGAATCGAACAGCGTAGTAATTGCCGCGTTCCGGACGGTTCGGAAAGTGCCAGAGCACGGCGAAGGACAGGCGGATCGTTTTGCCGGGGCCAATTGTCGTTCGATATCCCAGCGCACCCCGAAGTTGCTCGTGAAGAGCCGTCTGGCCGGACGCGATTCCGCCCTCCACCGGTTTGAGGTGTTCCCACAACTGACTCACGTCGATCGCGCCTTTCCAGTCAGTTGCGGCCAGGATTTCACCGGGAGAAGAAGCGTCGTCCAGCTCGGGGAGGAATATCTGCAGCGACATCTCGCCAAAGTCGTACTGCTTTTCGAGCGGGCCTTCCGGACTGGGACGGGGGGTATCCCGGAGTTCGATCTGGTCCACATTGATGTGACCCCAGCCTCCCGACTCAGCATCGACGATCTCAATCTGCGCGGTTTTGCCGAAAAATTCCTGGACATCCCAGTTCTGCCACTGGAGGCGCTCGTTATTGTTGCCGGTGGCCGTTCTCACGATCTGGCCGTCCACCAGGAGATTCATGCATGTTTTGCCCGCGTGATTACCTCCCCCGATAAGAAAACTGATGTAACGCCGATCGATGACAAACGGCGGGGAAACAAGACGGCCGTGCGGGCGATCGCCTCCCAGGTAGGTGTTGACCAGACCTTTTCCCTGAAAACCGCTGACCTCCTGTTGGTTGGGGAGCGTTCCGTGGGCTGGACCGCTGCCGAAGGCCTCTCCTTCCACTTTCCAGTCACCGTAATCCTGACCCTCGAAATCAGCGAGGACCTTCGGCGGACGGGGCTCGCCGGGAGGTGGCAGAGACCGAACCGAGTGGACAACGGCGAACGACCGCGCCAATTTCCGGAGATCGGTGCGGCGTTCTCCCCAAAAGCTGCTTCCCGTGTGGCAGGCCACGGCATTTTGCAGCCAGCCGGCCAGGGTGACCGTCCGGGGAGTTGGGCCCGGATTCTCCACAAAGAAATCGAGCACCGTGATGGGCAGGGCGGAATCCTCTTCATTCAGCGGAATAAATGGGGAGTAGGCCTCCAGACGGATCTTCACCGGGAAATCGGGGTCATGATAGTCAACAAAACCGATGGGGTATTCACCGCAGAAGCGGACATTGGGAAAGCCGTTCCGATCCAAAGTCCGCCGGAGCACCTGTCCATCGACCTCCACGGCCATCGCGAATCCCTGTTGCACAGGGTAATCCGGCTTGGGCATGTTCTGATAGTTTGTCGCCCCATAACCGGAAAAGTTGTGTCGATTGAAAATATCCCAGTGGAACAGGCGGCCATCGCCTCCCAGATAGAGCTGTCCTGCACAGATACCCCCCACCGGCATGCCGATTTTGTCGAGGTCTTCGCCCGAATACCACGTCCGCTCTCCCCGCGCAAAGAGCTGGGCAATCCATTCGGGACGGAGCTTCTTGTCGGCAGGGACAAAATGGTCGGCCGTATCGGAAGGCTCAAACGGTCCGGCAACCAGGGGAACTTTCCAGGGGATGACGGTGCTGACCGTCGCGGCCCCTGCAATCCTCAACAAATCACGCCGCGATACGCAGGACGGACCACATTCACTGCCGGATGAGCATTTTTGAAGCTGCGGATCTCGAGTGGCCATGTATATCACCCCTGTGCTGGAGCCTCCATAAAGCCGGCGTGGAGCGGCTCGGCTGGTTTCCCAATTGCTCGAAAATTCATCGCGCCTTTCTGCAGAAACCGGGCTTTATTGTAAAAGCCCCCAAGCGTCAGGGCAATCCGCGAGAAGGCTGACCCATCCGCAGTGGTCGTTTGGAGTTGCAAGAGACCAAAACGGTCATGTGTTGTAGGGGCAATTCATGAATTGCCCCTACCGGTGAACCGTGTCCGTGAGATAAGAAACGTCGTTCGGAGGGGCACACTTGTCGTGCCCGTCGAAACGGAACGGTTAATGCAACGTCGGAAAAGCAGACGTGACAAGCACGTCCCTCCGGAAGAGGTCGCTCCGGAATTTTTTCAGAGGGACACGCTTGCCGTATCCAGCTCCACATGTGGAGTGCAGGGCTTTAGCCCCGCTTTCGGCGCGGGACTTCAGTCCCCGCTGAAATGGAATGGATGATCGATCGGTGTTGATCGGACCCGACAAGCGGGTCCCTCCGAATGCGGACTGGTGGCCATACGGCTTATCCGCCGACTTGGGTCGGCTTCTCAACACGGGGCGAGTCACCAGTAAAACTTGATCACCTTGCCGAGGCCATCCACGGTTTCATCCTGCGGTGGGACGTCGCTGCGGACGCGGATCTGGCTCACGTTGTCCAAAACCAGAAGGGCGGTGGCGTCCGGTTCGGGCAACGGGTTACCGGTGAGATCGAGCTCCTGGTGGAGCAACTGTCCGTTCCACACTTCCGCCACGTCGTTGGAGTTCACCCCCTGGGCCTGAACCCGGGCAAAGGAGCGGAGTGTCCACCGCTGGGCGAGACCCTGCTGGATGACGGTGTCCACGCCGTTGGCGAAGATGGAATCCACCGCCGCGGACAGTTTCACGTTGGCCTGATCGCGCCCACCGCCTGTATTGACGAACACGTTGGCAAAATTCTTGGCGCGGATGAAGAAGCCGTTGCCGAGCAGTCGCACGCTCGTGGGATCTCCGACCAGTTGATCGTCTCCCGGGCTTCCCGTGAGATTGGCGGTATCCTGGCCGCCCCGCGAATAGGCCAGGACGTAATCGAACGCGCTGACCGAGATGCTGTAGCCTTCGCCGGTGAGTGTGGCGAGATTAAGTCGCGCGGTGAACGTGTCGTTGTAGGGCGAATCATACAGCGCGGCGGTGTCTGTCCCACCGCGTGTGCCGCGGATATCCATCGTGGCCACGTTCTGCACATGGAATTCCTGCTTCCGTGTGCGGTAAGTGAGCTGGCCTGGCTCCGCCGTGAGATTGTCGTCGCCTGGGGTGTCCAGAAGCTTGATGGAATCGTTCCCGGTCAGCGTGTCCACCGTGGCGACCTCGAAGCCCTTGGCGCGGAGGAAATAACCTTCCCCGAACACCTTGACGAACTTGTCGTCAATAACCACGCGGTCGTCGAACTCCGAGCCGGTCAGGTTGGCTGTATCCACACCGCCGTACCGGGCATAAGCATGGACGTAGGCGACTCGGCGGGCGGTGATCTGGTAGTCGGAACCACTCAGGGTGGCCACCGTCGGCCTGGCGACGAACGTGTCGTCACCCGAACCATCGACGAATTTGATCCAGCTCTCGTTACCGGCCGGTGCCAGGACTTCCACCTGATCGAAGCCCTTGGCACGGTAGAACGTGCCGTCAGAGAGCGTCATGGTGCTGTAATCCGGCCGGCCGACAAAGGCATCCTGGCCGGTGGTTCCGGTGAACGTCGCGCTATCCTGACCTCCATTCTTGGCGATCAGATGGGTGAAGTCGAAGCCGTTGACCTCGATGCGGTAACCGGCGCCACTGAGGACCGCGCCGCCTGCCGTGATTGCGGCAGTGTCATCCCCAGCGGAGTCGTAAATCATGGCGACATCCAGTGATCCACCAGATCCCGCGGAAGCCGTGATGGATTCGGCACTGGTAACGAGGGCATCAAGGCCGGAACCAACGAGGTGCGCCGTACCAGGCGATGCCGTGAGGATGTCATCACCGGCGGTTCCGGTGAGTGTCGCCGCGTCGTTGCCGTCGCCCAGATCGGCCTGAACCGTTTCAGCTTGAACTACCGTGATCGTGTAACCTGTTCCGGAGAACACAAAGGAACCCGGCGCGAGGTCCAGCGTATCATCTCCGGAGGTGCCGACAAAGACCACCTGATCGTTGCCGGCTCCCAGATCGACCAGCAGTTCGGTGACGGACGGATCAATAGACTGAACGACATTGTTGAGTTTCACCGTCCAGTTGGCGGCCGTGTCACCGGCATAGATCTCCAGCACGTCATCGCCGTCGGTTCCCAGGATGGTGGGCCCACTGACGGACTTGGGCACGACCGGCGGGTCGAAATTCCCGACCACTGGCAGGGCGTACTGGTTACCGAATCGCAGATAGAGGTCCTGCCCGAGTGGTTTGGGGCTGAAGTCGATCTTCTGATAGCCTTTGATCGGATCGGTCACGATTCGATTGAGAACCGACTGACCGTTCGAGATGAGGAAGTACCACTCGCCACCTTCCGTGGGCGTTTGTCCGGTGCCTGTGGGAACCCAGAGACCGATGTCATCAAAACCGTCCTGATCCATGTCGGCGGCCGCTGGCCGTTCGAGGATTCCAATGAACCCGAAGCGGAAGTTGTAATCGGCCACGCCGTCCCAGCCACGACGGACGCCGTTCGCCAGATCGACGTAGAAAACGTCGTCCATGAAAGTTGCCAGGTCGTCGAAGCCATCGCCGTCGAAATCACCCACGATCGGATAGCCGCGGAGCTGGCTGGTGAGGGTGTAATCGACCTGGTAATCGTGGTTCGTGTCAAAGTACCAGTAGGAAGGCTGGCCGTTGGGTGGGAACGCGGTGACGACACCCACCTCGTCGCCGTTGGCGTCGTTGTCATCGAAGCGACCAGCGATGGGAAGACCATTGACGGCCGCCGGCTCGACGAGGTTGATGTCAGGCACGCCGTCATTGGTCACGTCGACGATCCACCGGAACTGGCCATTGACGCGGCCGTAAGCAGCCAGTTTATCGAAGCCGTCGGCCGCATCGCCGGGATTGAGCGTGAAGTTTCCGGCGAAGACGTCATCGCTGGTGAAGCCGATGGTGTAGGTCAGGTCGCGGTTGACGTAGTCGGGATTGTCGGGATCGAAGACACCGTTTCCGTTGGTGTCGACCCAGACGGATCCTGCCCCCCAGACACCCACCTCGGGACGGCTGTCCACCGTGAAGCGAGCGACGAAGTTGCCACCCGGCGTGCCGTCACCGCTCGGGAAGAGTGGCGTTTCGTGCGGTTCGACGGCATTCGACTCCCCGTCCAGCCGATTCCCCGCGAGATCACGCAGTTCATCGGAAATGGTGAGTGTGAAGCGGTCATCAGGCAGCGGTTCGGCAAAACTCAGAACGATGGTAGCCCGTGCGGGCTGGCCCGGCACGACGGGGTCAGGAACCAGGACCACTCGAGAGATGGGGATGACCCCATTGGCATCGCCCACCAGGCTGAAATGACCGGGATCCAGGGCGAACTCCGGCTGCGCACCATCGTGCGCCAGCGCCTCGTACAGCCAACCGGATGCCCTGCGAGGCAAATCGATGATCTCAATGGAGAGACCCGTCACGAGCGGTGTCGGACCATTCGTCGGTTTGGGATCGAACAGATCAAACGCTGGGGCGGAGGTGATGTACACACTCTCCACCCGCGGCCCCTCCGTGTCTATCCAGATGTTTAAACGCTCCACCGTGGACTCGTTGCCGGGCACATCCGTTGCTTGCACGAGCAGCGTCCGCTCTCCATCGCGTGGGAAGAGAAGTGGATCGTTCAGGTCGATTGCCGAAGTGATTTCCCAGTAACCGTTGGGCTCGGCCTGATTCCCGTCGAGCGGCACCGCCGTCGTTTGACCCAGGAAAGCGTCCGCAGCATCGATCACGTTGTTTCCGTTGACGTCAGCGTACAGCCGGATGATGCTGTCGGCTTCAGCGCGGCCCCACAGAGTGGGCGTTGTATCGCTCGTGATGCGGTCATTCGCCAAAGCGGGCAACCCGGCCAGCCCGGTATCACTGTCGGCAGCGAGACCATCGGTCGCAGAAGCCGGTTCTCCGAAAAAGACCGGCGGCGGTGTCACATCCACGACGACTGTCAGCAGGAAGTCGGCACTGATATTCCCCGCCCGGTCTTCCACCTCCAGCTTGAGATTGTGAACGCCTTCGGCCAGCGGAGCGAGCGGTGGCGTGGTGATCGAATCCGTCGCCAGGAGTGCGCCGCTATCGTAGATGAGCACATCCCCGCTGCCTTCCGTCCGATCGTAGATCCGGTACCGGAGATTGGTCGGAAAGATATGCAGGAGTGCGTTGGGATCGCTCGTGCCCGCGGTAAACACCGGGGTTGTATCGTTGGTGATGTTATCCACATTGCTGCGACCGGAATCGCTCACTGTGACCAGGTCGAGATACGGCGTGTTGGGTGCGTAGGTGTCGATCTCGAATTGAGCGACAGGCGCGAGCAGACTCAGATTGCCGGCCTGGTCTTCCACGACGGCCCAAATGCTGTAGACTCCGTCGTCAAGCGGTTCGATGGTGATTTCCCAGATACCGCGGCCGTCGGTGGGATCTCCGTCGCTTTCATCAGACCCGGCAAAGGCCTGGCCTACAAGCTGCGTCTCGCCCGCAGCATTGTCCACATACAATCGAACAAGAGCGTTGGCTTCCGCCGTTCCACGGAACGCGGGATTATTGATCCTCGTCACATTGTCGTCACTGAATGCCCCGGTATCGCTGTCCGGTAGCATATCGGGCAGGGAAGGGACATCAGGATCTGTGAAATCGATGGTCACCAGAAGCTGTTCCGATTGCCGCACGTTACCCGCCGCGTCAATAGCCTCCACCGTCAGCGGGTGGGGGCCTTCGGCCGGAATGAAGTACACAAGTTCGTTGGCATTGAAGTCGATTCTCCGCAGACCGAAGTTGTCGTTGGGAACTCCATCCGTGGCGTCGAAGGCGGCATCAAACACGAAACTGTCAATGACGACCTCACCATCCTTAATGAGTACCGTGGTGTTGTATTCCGCGGAGATGCGGACATCCACGATGCCGGGGCCGGCCAGCGGATCGCCAATGGTCACGTTGTCCTTGTCGGACCAGCCGGTATCGTCGCTGTCCTGAAGGTCAATGGTGGGAATTTGCGGCGGTGTTGTATCGACGACGATCTCGGTGGCCAGGGCCAGGTTGTCCTGAACATCACTCACGTTGCCTGCCAGGTCTTCCACCTCGGTCCAGACGGTGTAGGTGCCGTCGGCAAGGGGCTCGACCGTAATCTCCCAAACACCCAGCCCGTCGTTGGGGTTCCCGTCGCTCTCGTCACTGTGGACGTAGGTTTGTCCTGCCAGAACAGGCCCGCTGCCATTGTCCACGTAGAGCCGCACGCGGGCGTTGGCTTCAGCAAGGCCGGTGAAGGCGGGCGATGGAATGGCCGTCACATTGTCGCCCAAAGTGCCCGTGTCGGCATAGTCCGCCAGAACCGGAGCGCTGGCCGCCGGTGGCGTATAGTCCAGAGTGACGAGCAACTCTTCGGATTGCGCGACATTGCCCGCCCCATCCATGGTCTCGACGGTCAACGGGTGAGGCCCCTCTGCCGGGATGCCGAAGTTTGATTCCACGAAGTTGAAGTCAATGGTGACCAGCCCGAACCCGTCCAGGATGCCGTCACTGGCCAAGTCGAAAGCCGCGTCGAACACCAGGGGACCGGCAATGACGGTGTTCCCATCCTTGATGACGAAGGTGTTACCCAGATCCGCCGAGACGCGGACATCGACGATGCCCATGGTGGGCAACTGGGTGGGATCGCCGATCGTCACGTTATCCATGTCGGACCAGCCCGTGTCGTCCACGTCTTGCAGATCGATGGTCGGCCGCTGCGGGGCCGTTGTGTCGATCGTCAGGCTGATGGGATCGGAAGCATTACTGATGTTGCCGGCCTGATCTTCGACTTCCACCCAAACGGTGTATTCGCCATCGGCGAGGGGTTCCACCGTGATTTCCCAGGTTCCCAGGCCGTCCGTGGGATCGCCGTCACTCTCGTCGGAGTGCACAACTGTCGAGCCGGCCAGGACCGGGCCAGAGCCATCATCGACGTACAGCCTGACCAGGGCATTGGCTTCGGCGAGGCCGGTGAACGCGGGGGCCGATACATTGGTCACACCGTCGCCAGGTGTCCCCGAGTCGCTGTAGGGTGCCAGACTGATAGTGGCTGGCGCCGGGGCCGTGTGATCGATCAGCACGAGGAGCTGCTCAGACTGCGTGCGGTTGCCCGCCTCGTCGGTCACTTCCACGGTCAACGGATGGGGACCCTCGGAAATATTGAGGGTACGGGTGACGATGGGCGCTCCCATTGTGAAGGAATCAATGACGACTTCACCGTCCTTGATGACGGCCGATGTGCCCGGCTCTCCCGTAATGCGGACATCCACGATGCCAGGTCCCTGAGTGGGATCGCCGATGGTGACGTTATCCAGGTCAGACCAGCCGGTGTCATCGGCGTTTTCCAGGTCGATGCTCGGCATTTGCGGAGGCACATCATCGATGGCGACCCAAAGTTGTGGTCCCTGCAGAACATTCGTGATATTGCCGGCCACGTCTTCCAGGGTCAGGTACATGATGTACACGCCGGTGGTCAGAGGTGCGGTGGTCACCGAATACAGACCCAGACCGTTACCGAGGATGCCATCACTTCGATCGGGGCCTGTAACCGCCATGCCGACGAGATCACTGCCGTTGGCATAGATGCGGACGATGCTGTTGATTTCGGCGCGTCCCTGGAAGGTCAACTGCTTGACGTTGGTGATATTATCACCGATCACGCCGCTGTCACTGGAAGGATCCAGGGTAAACGTCACAGCCGCCAGGTCCGGGAAATTGGGATCGTAGGTGACTGCCAGAGGCGTCCCCAGTTCTCGCGTCGCCGACGCCGGGACGGTTTGGCCGTCGATGACACGCACGGCGGCGCTGATGAAGTTCAGCCGCCCGAACGCCGTGGGATCGCCCGGATATCCCCCGGCCAGGCCTGTGGACAATAGTCCGCTGGGCACGGCAAAGGCGAAGACATCATTACTGGGACCGAACGGATCGGCGAAACCGGCGCTCACACCGTTGACGAACACTTCGACGGCTAGCCCGGGAGTCCCTGCGGCGGCCTGAGCTGCCGTGAGAACGGGAATCCCTTTGGCTGCCAGATCGGAGAGCCACGCCTGAATGAGCACCACCGGGTCGTCGATATTCGTGATGTTGTCCGAGCTGCTGCGACCACTGTCATACGCGGGGTGCATGACCACGGCCGTCGGCGTGGGAGCAGCGAAATTCTCGACTTCCAGAGTGTAGCTGTTCGGATCGCCATCCGTGCTGAAAACGCGGATGTAGTAACGCTGCTGGGAGACGACCGGAGCAGCAATCCGCACGCCCGTCGGCGTCACGGTACCCGTCGCGATGACATTTCCGAGACCATCCAGCAGTTCCGCCGACAACGTCCCATCCAGTTGGTTTCCCGCAATGTTGTCGCCGGTAAAGAGGACATTCACGATGAGGCCACCGCTATCCCGGGCCGTCACCTGGAAATAGTCGTCATTGGTGGTCCCCAGCTGTTCGCTGTGGATGGTGAGATCCTGAATCGTCAGGTGCGGAATGGAACCCAAAATCGTGGCACTTGCCAGCGAATCGTTGGGTTCCTTGAGATCGGGCAGCGTATAAAGGACGCCCTGAATGCCGAGACCTTCAATCCGGTCAAAAGTGATCGCCCCGGCCCCGGTGACCTGGAGCGTCCCGTTATCGCCTTCCGGCCCCAGGATGAGATGGAAGGGCGTTGCTCCCGGCCAGACATAAATGACATCCCCATCCGACTGGATCGCTCCATCAGGAGACCCACCGTCCACCACTACCTGGAGCGCGGAGGGATTGACGTGGAACTCGTCGTAGCCGTCCCCACCTTCCAATCGGACGACGGCAAAGTTGGTGAATTGCACCGAATAGAGCCCAACGACATTCACGTTCTGGTCGTCCACCACGATGAAGATATCATCCCCGGTCGTACCGGCCAGCGTCAGAGAATCCATATCCCCCGCGGAACCGTCGTTGCCATTGATGATGAAGCCGGTGTTGCCAACAAAGTTGATCACGGTGATCAGGGAACCGTCGGCCGCATTGGTTACGCGGAGTTGCCCGGTTCCGGGCCCGGTCGGCACCAGGGTGATGTTTTCCGAGATACCGGGTAGTGCGTTGTAGATGATGGGATCGGGCGCGGGACTCGCATCTCCGTCAGGGTTCCCTTCATCGAAGAAAATCTGCACTCCCCAGCCCTGCGGGGTATTATCCGCATAGGGTGTGACGTTGAGCGTGTCGACGTCATTGGGACCGACACTCGGTGTCCCCAGCGCATCGTCCCCGAATACGTTGAGCTGGCTGACATTGGTGAGATGAATCGGCGCGCTGCCGTTGATGGAGATATCGAGCGCCTGGTATCCGGTGCCCACAATGTCGAAAACATCATTCTGGTCAATTGCCGGGTTATTGGCATCGCCATACAGATTGACAATCCCCGCAGCCGACGAAATGACCAGGTTTTCAATCGAGCTGAACGCCACGCCCTTGGAGCCGGTTGTACCGATCCACACCTGGGTCGGTGTGCTCTTGTCTGCCCAGATGTCGATGGGACCTGAGAAGAACAGATTGAGCGAATCTCCATTGGGCGCGAACGCGGGGACGGGATCGCCGCCGTTAATGAGCATCGCAAAATTGCCGGAGGGATCCACATTGATGTCGTCAGCGAGTCCCCACGGGGCAGGGGCGGCCTCAAAACCGGCGTTGACAACGAGCCCAAAGGCGTTGGGATCCGTCTGAACGAGCGATCCACCCACGATGGAGAGAGGCAGCAGAGTGCCCGTCGAGCTGTTGACAATCGTGACGCTATTGTCGGACGCAAAGATGGTATCGTAGGCATTTCCCGCCCCGAATCCCGGCACGATCACCCCGGTTCCAAATCCGAAGGGATCAATGGTTGTGGCGGGATCAACGAGATCGTCCTCGCTGGGAGCATAGACGTAGAGTCGGTCTCCGCCGCCAGCGGCGGTGTCTACCGTGAGATTGGCCGCACCCGAAATGGCCAGGTCAGGACCGGTTCCGCCCCCGGCCAGGCCCGGGAATTGATCGAAGAAATCTCCCTCATTCGGACCATCCCACGGATCGCCGCCGAGGAAGACCAGCGCAGAATCCCAGTCGGTGGGAGCCACAGTGATCGCATCATCGCCACTGGTCCCCGTCACGGAGATGGTGTCGTCGGCCGACCCGTCACCGGAATACCTGACGGTTTCCATGGTCCTGATATCGATGGGAACCGCGAAACCGGAAGCGAGCAGGCCTCCGCCTGTCTGGTAAGCGAAGTCAATATTCCTCGCACCTCCACCGATATCGACGATTTCCAGCACGTCGCGGAGTGAACTGTTGCTGGCCGGGTCGTTCCCCTCGATACGCAGTCCGGTCAGCGGCAGGATCGCTGAGCTACCGAGGTCCGAGGTGATATTGAGCACGAATCGATCTGCTCCCGTGCCACCCAGAAAGACGTTATCCCCTCCCAGACCGTCACCATTAATGTGGAGCGTGGACGCGTCGTTGCCGGGCCCCAGATTGATCTCAGTGTGGTCCGCCGTGGTGGCGTTAACGGTGAGTGTGTCGGCAGATTGAGATGTGTGAATGTACAGATTTTCCAGCGTCGATCCGCCGGGAGTGTATTCATACCGGATGGGGGCGGCTGCATCGAAGTTGAGCAGCGTCGTTGTTCGAGAGAGGACATCCCCTCCCGCCGCATCATTGATCTGAGCGCTCGTATACCCCAGCAGCCCGCCGGAATCGTCCACGTAGAGCGAATCGACCCCTGTATCACTCGCCGGGCCGGGAATGATCGTGAGCTGGCCTTTGATCTGGCCGATGGTGTTCACGCCCGTTCCAAACGGTGCCCAGTTGAGAGCCGTTGGCGGACCGTAAGATCCCACCTGAAATACATCAGAACCAGGGCCGCCCGAAATGCGATACTGGAACGGAGCAAAGGTCGAGAGAACGGTGATGACGTCGTCGCCCGAAGTGGCCTCGAAGCGGATGTCTTCGATGGTCGCAAAATAGAGCTCGATGGTGCCGGGGGCCGCTCCGACGATGCGATCTCCGAAGATCTGAATATTGTCGCCGGTCGGGTCATTGATGTCAGAAAGATCGACCACCGACAGTCCAGCCTGCCCGTGCATCTGGACATTGCTTTGAATGGCGTCCAGATACTTGGTGGCCGCGTTCGAGTAAAGTTCCGATCCATTCTGGCCGTACATTCGGTTGGCCTGTGAGCCGGGACCGGTGGCCAGAATGTTGAACGTTTCTCCCTGGGCGTCGTCCGACTCCAGCGTACCTCCCGTAAATTCATTGCCGTACATATCGAGGAACTGGAGCCCTGGCACGGCCACGTGGTAATTGAGGTTGAAGACATCGCTACCGTCGAGGCTATTGACCGTTACCCGGGTCTTGTTGGCAAAGCTGTACTCCTCGAACGTTCCGCTATCCGAGCGAACGGTAATCGTTTGATCCGTGCCGACGATAGGACCGTCAACGATCGAGATGGTCTCCGTGGCATTGGTGGCGAAAATATCGAGCTGTGTGGCGGGAACCGTGTCGATGACAGGAGACAGATTCTGGAACGAGATGAGCATCTCATCACCGTTCCACGCTCCTGGGTGGCCGGGATAACCGGCACCTGGGCCCGCATTGTCGTCCGGATCGATGACGATCTGACCATCATCAGCACCGCCACCGAAAAGGGCTCCAGCAAAGTAACTCATTCGCCCGATTGGGCTGCCCGGATCGCCTACCAGCACGAGCTGGTCCAGATCCACGAGGCTTGAGCCCAGCGCTTCTCCGTCGAAGAAGATGGGTACGGCGAACGTTCCACCGGACAGATCGATGATCAGCGTATCGGAGTCGGATGAACCCTGCACGTTGATCCCG
>NZ_JACIYL010000220.1 GCF_014359955.1 Thermogutta sp.
CAACTTTGCGAGCATATGAACACCGCCCCCTGAACTTTCGATCAATCACGTGGTCCTATTCTGCCGTTTTGAGGGCACAAAAACAAGACCTTCGGCGCAAGAGATCCCTCCGGGATGGAGGGGCACGCTTGTCGTGCCCGATGACGAGGGATGGATCAGCAATCGCTGTTCATTGGACGCGACAAGCGGGTGCTTGCGGAAAAAACGGACTTGACAAGCAGGTCCCTCCCAATGCTCAGTCGCCAGAAGAGTGGGACTGCAAATGGCCTCGATCGGCGGCCGGCCGGTATTGCAAGGTCCGGCGGAGCCGTTGTCTGTCTAAGGAAATGAAATGGCCGCGCGCACCGATTTACGAGGGGGGACCCGATCGAAGTACACAGGGGACCGCCAACCGCTCACCCTTCCGGGGTTTCTATCGTCCGGCTTTGCCCGTGCGGCACCCTCTTTTGTGCTTTTTTGATCGACGGACAGCAAACAAAATCCGCCGCTTTCCCCATCGTGGGAAATGGTGGGTGACTTCCACAGGATCACAGTCCGGTTTTCACGGACGGCGGGGCCCGGCGATCCACTCCAAACTGCTGATGCCCGGCTTGGGCAACGGGTAGTTTCCTGTGCTGTCCGGCAGGGTGGGAGGCTCCATATCCATTCGCGTGTCTTCAGGAGCCGGCCGATACTGGAAGTCCATCTTGGCCACTTCGTCAAACCGCATGGCCTGCCCTGTGTACACGGCTAACTGGCCCAGCACAGTGACCATTGTGCTGTGGGCCATATGGTAGCCGCTGTTGATCGGCTGGCCTTTGCGGATGGAATCGAAAAGCGCCTGTTGCTCGGTCTGATAGGGGTCGTTGGGGGGACCTTCGTATCGCCAGTTTGTCTCCCCAACAATGCGCTTCTGGCCCAAATAGCATGTGCCCTTGGTGCCCATGATGATATCGCTGCTGTTGCCGTAACAGCCATTCTGCGTGCGGCACATGGCGTAAACGCGGGCCCCGCTTTTGTATTCGTACACGACCGTAGCATGGTCGTACATGTCACCCAGGCCTTCCCCGAAGGACGCGGATCGGCCGCCGAGACCGAAGCACCACTCAGGCATCTCTTCCTTGAGTGCCCAGGTCACCCGATCCATGTTGTGCACCAGTGATTGCGGCACGTCGTCTCCGGAGAGCCAGCAGAAGTGATACCAGTTCCAGAACTGGAATTGTAACTCCGTATGTTCGGGCTTCCGGCTCATCACGTTGTAAGGACCACGCAGGAACATGGCTTGAACAGCAACGATGTCGCCGATGATGCCATCGTGGATCCGCTTCATGCACTCCTGCCAGCCGAAATCGAATCGGCTCTGCAATCCGGAGACGATGCTCAGCCCCTTCTCTTTGGCCAGATCGCAGGCCGCCTGCATCCGACGGACACCGACGGGATCGATACCATGGGGTTTTTCCACGAAGACATGTTTTCCCGCCTTGATGGCCTCCTCCGCATACATGGGATGAAACTTGGAGGCACACGCGATGAGAACCACGTCAGATGCCTCGATGACCTTTTTGTAACCGTCCAGTCCCACGAAGCAGTGGTCGTCATCCACGAGCACTTTATCGGGATGGATTTTCTTGAGATTTTCCCGGGCCGCTTTCACTTTGCTTTCGAAGATGTCACACATGGCCACGAGTCGCACGTCCGGCCCGGTATTGAGTGCCTGAGCCGCCGCCCCGGAACATCGGCCGCCACAGCCGATCATCCCCACTTTGATCACATCGCTTCCCGCGGCGTGGGCAGCGCGACTCAACTCTAGGCCAGCCAGAACTGCTGCTGTTGTCGCACCCGTTCGGGCCAGAAACTCGCGACGTGACCATCCCGAATTCCCGCTACCAGAATTGCGTCTCATGATGGAGATCCTCCCTTGTTGAACCACCTGTGCGGACTGACCGCAACTTTGTTCATGCTGCGTCGGGGGCAATACTCGAAGACACGACTCCCGTTGGCCTTTCGAAATGATTACCGCGGGCTGGGCTTTATCGGCTCATCCCATGTCGTGGATTCTGCTCTCTACGTCAGGCCGCCATGACCCTCTACAAAAACATCCGGTGGGATACAGAGACCGTCCCGCCCGCTATTTTTCCTCGGGAATCCCAAGCTGCTGAAGTGTCCTCCGCAACCACTGGAGCGATCGTTCGATCATGGGCCCTCCCTGTCCTTCGCACTCCATGCTCAGGGGGCCATTGTAACCGTTGTCACGCAGAATTGTGAGTACCTGACGAATGTTGTCCGCGTTGACACCGTCCCCAATCGCGCAGTGGCTCACGGCGATTCCCGTTTCCTGTCCCCGCACGGCCGCCGCCAACGACGGACTAACGTCCTTGACATGAACGTGATTGATCCTGTCAACGAAACGACGACAGAAATCCACGGGATCCTGTCCCGCAATGAACGAGTTCCCCGTGTCCAGATTGAGGCGCAAAAACGGGCTGTCACAGAAGGCAAGCATTTCTGCCAGGCGATCAGGATTGGTCGTGAAATAACCATGCACTTCAATATTCACGGTGATTTCGTAGGCTTCGGCGACCTCGACGATTTGTTCGTAACAACGCTTCATGAGCGTCATGGCCTCCTCGTCGGACATATCCGGGGGTCGGTGGAGACCATCGGTCGTGGCAATTCGCGGACACCCGGCATGCTTGGCCCAGGGGATGCTTTTCAGCACGTAGGCCACACCATAGAACAACCCCTCCCGGCCAGAAAGCGGGAAGGCAGCGTCAATCTGGGAAAAACGAACTCCGTAGTTTTCCATTTTTCGCCGCAAAAGCAGCGGATCCTGGTACAGGGCCACATGGGGTTGATACCCTAATCCGTGAATCCAACTGGCACCATCTATCACGCCACATTCGATGTAATGGACATCATGGGCCTCCGCCCAGGCCAGACACTTCTCAAAATCCCAGTAGGCCGAATTGAACGCATCGGTATGAAAGCTGATCTGCATACACCACCTCGCCCATCAAAAGTTGACCCGGGGCCCGCAGGCCAAAAACGCCAATTCGCCCCTGCCCTGTCACTCGTGTGCAGACGGAACAGCCTCTGGAGACTCACCAAGCCGTCGCGCACACCACAGGCAGGCCTGGCGATACAGCGTTTGCACACCCTCACTCTGGAAGGCTTTCACGTCGTGCCCCAGCACACAGTGAAAAACCCGCCCTCTACCAACCTGGAGTACAAAAGCCATGGGGTAATCTTTCCCATCCACCTTGGACCGGGCAACGGCCAGAACGTGAATCGGGACGTCTCCTGTCAAACAGGTGTAGAGCTCATCAACGGTATCGAAATCATGAAGTCCGCGAGTGATGGGATGTTCTGAATCCACAATGCGCACCCGGAAAGTGCCGTAGGGATCGTGTCCACGAAGCCGGGGATCCCAAACCCGTCCGACAAGTTTGACGAAATCTTCTTTGAATTCCTGAAACGCCCCGCAGGCAAAGTGGACGAGCACCAATCCCCCACCCTCTCGCACAAAGCGCTCCAGGGTTTTCAACCCCTCCCGACCCGGAACGTTGGGATCATAGTTTTTGAAGTGGAGAACGAGCACCTGATATTGAAAAGGTTTCTCGGTGCGCAGAACCGTCAGATTCTCCGCCACATCCACGGCAATATCGCCGCGTGCCTCCAGAAGCTTTTTCAGAACAGGCGTCGTCTCGCGCCACTTGTGCCCCGGATAATCTTCACCCGTCACGATCAGACAGCGAACAGGCGGCGAATCTTCACCTGGAGGATGACCCGTTTCGGCCGCACTGGTCTGGGACGGAATAAACGCCGGCAAGAATATCGTCATCCCGATGAGCAGAGCAAGAACGATGCACCGCGTTTCCCAGTGTCCCGGCACATATTTTCCCGCAAACCCGTTTCGTAAATTGCACCGGACAACACACCTGCCGACACTCGTAGGGCGGGTCATCGTGCCTCTCCACTTCCAAGGGAACGATCACTGTGCCCTTAGCATACATGTCCCGCCCTGCCAGTCAAGAATGTCGCCGTCTGTTCGCGAATTCTCTCTTTATAGCTTCAGATTTCATAATAGACACACCCGAGAACCGTCACTCATCTGTTATGATCCGAAACCCGACTTCTCGGTGCACTCGCGCGGAGGCTATCATGTCTGCCGGTTCGTGTGACTTCGCCCAATCAGGTCCGCCGGTAGAACGGGAAACGATCAAACCAATCAACATCGGGCGGCGCAATGCTCGCCGGTAGCGAAGAAAAAAGGGCCACGCTGCAAGGGCCCAACTTCCGGAGAATCCCCTGCCAAAGGGAAGAACCGGTCCCAGCAGCAAGCCCGGGTTGCCGCTGAGCCTAGGATTGCGACTTGAGGATTTCCATCACCCGATCGGTGATGAGCTGGACGAGCTGCTCGCGTTCCTGCTCGCTCAACTGAGGGTTGACACCGCAACTGGGATTCTGGCCGGAGCGGAATCGAGGTGGCTGGAAGACTTCCTGGCGGACACCGCTTTCCCGCCAGCTTTCACGAAAAACATCGTTGGCGCAGAGTTCGCAGTTCTCGAGTTCCAGCCGCGGATCTTTGTAGCCCAACCGCTGTTTCAGATCGAGAAGGGCCTTGACCTCGGGCTCTGTGAAATAGTTGATTCGCCCCAGGCTTTTTGCCAGCATCAGCATGCGGCAGTACGCGTCGAGAATCTCCGTGTACCAGTAGGCCTTTTCCACCGTGTCACCGAAACTCACAGTGCCGTGGTTGGCCAGAATGATCACGTTGCACTTTTCCACGAAAGGCAGGATCGTATTGGCAAATTCCTGGGTGCCGGGCGTCTCGTACTTGGCAATCGGTACCTCGCCCAGAAAGATTTCCACTTCCGGCAGCACACACAGGGGAACGGCTTCCCGAGCGATGCCAAAGGCCGTGGCGTGAGGCGGATGGCAGTGAACCACCGCCCGAATGTCCGGCCTGGCTTTCATGATTGCCAGATGGAGCTTGATTTCGCTCGTGGCCTTGCGAACTCCTGCAATCTGGCGTCCTTCCATGTCCACGATGCACAGATCCTCGGGCTTCATGAAGCCCTTGCAAATCATCGTGGGCGTGCACAGGACCTGATTTTCGCTGATCCGGTAGGAGATATTCCCGTCATTGGCCGCTGCAAAACCACGCTTGTACAGCCGGTCGCCGATTTCGCATATTTCCTGTTTCAGTCGCTGAATGTTCAGCGGGGTTCCGCCACCTCGTAAGGTTGTTTTCGGCTTCTGTTGAGAATCCATTTGCGATGCCATTGTTCCAATCCTCCAACCTGCCGAATTTATTTTCGGGCTTCCCCTGTCGGGTGCCACACATTTCTTTGGGTCGTCCTTTCACCCAACTGATTTCACTCACCCGCCGACACTGGCAGCACCTCCCGGAGCGGACACACCTCCACCCGATCCAGGATCGCCGCCAGATAGGCGTCCACCGGTTTCGGTTCCGGGAATGGTTGTGCCGCTTCGCGCCCCTCGCTGAAGGCCACCAGACATCCGTCGTGGGCACCGAGTTCGTCGTACACAACCAACTCTTCCGCGTCGGCCGGCCGTTCACCCAGCAGCATTTCCAGGGACAGCGGCACCACTACCTTGAACCTCGCCCCGATCATGGTCGGGTGCGCGCGATTGAGAGTGACCGTGCCGATCACTTTTCCGACTCTCACAACGTGTATCCTTTCTGACCGGGTCGGTGGTTGTCCTACCGACTGAAAAACTCACCTCATTGGAGTTCCAATTTTTCGCGGAAAACCTCCGGGCAAATATGCGACGATGCCACAAACTGGCGGATCATCCGTTTGAGGCTGAACAACCCGGCGTTGAAGTCAGCCACCAAGACATTGGCCCCAACAGCCGCTGTGTC
>NZ_JACIYL010000221.1 GCF_014359955.1 Thermogutta sp.
CGAAAGGGCAAATATACTTACTGGCGAAATTACCAACCTTTCAACTTTGACGGCCTTTACAACGAGTATCGTAATAAGCAGGCTGCCTACCGAGAATGGTGGGATCTTTATCAGAAGGGACAACTCAACCCGGTACAAAGAGCGTTTTTTGAACCAAAACCGCCCGAGTGCCTTTTCGATATAGAAAAGGATCCCCATGAAACCGTCAATCTGGCGAGTGATCCGCACTACGCCGAGATCCTCACAGACATGCGAAAGACGATGCACGATTGGGTGACCGGACTGCCAGATCTCGGTTTTATTCCCGAGCCCGTATTCGTGCGGGAAAGCCAGGGTGATGGTTACTCCTACGGCCAGCGCAATAAACAGCGCATAGCACGACTGGTTGAAATCGCTGACTGGCAGCTTCGGCCATTCGCGGAGGTTGCCCCGATGTTGGAAAAGGCATTACAAGCGGACGATCCTTTGGAGCGGTATTGGGCCGTCATCACGTGCAGTGCGTTTGGGAAAGAAGCACGGGCACTGGCCGATTCCATCCGCAAAATGGCGGCGGGCGATCCCGACAGATTGGTGCGGATGCGGGCGGCCGAGTTTCTGGGGTTGACGGGCGAGGGAGATCCGCGACCATTCTTGATGGACATCCTCCAAAAGACTGACGATCCCGTGGAGGCCAACCTGATTTTGAACACAGTTGTGCTTCTCAAGGATGGGCCATCCCGGCTGAAGTTTGATCTGACACCGTTGCATTCGGCCGTCTGGTTTAATGCACCGGGGGAAGTGGCACGCCGGATCAGATATCTGATGGGAGAAGACGAAGCGAATAAATAGCGAATTTCAAGGCCAAATAGAAAAACACATTCATGTGGCGGACAAATCGCGCCATCTTTCACACGGCGGATTCTATTTCCCCGTAGGCTAAAGCTCTCAATATAAAGCGCGCAGTCCGTCGTGTGGTTTTTGGCGTAATAGTGCGCATCGCCCGGATCGGTGAGAAGACCCGGGCTAAGTGACGTGATAGGCTGGCAAGCAAGGCGCTTGCTAACGCGGTCGAAGGCCATGCCGACGTCGGTCGGGGAAGCGCTACACTTCCCCTGGCGATGGTACCCGCGGACTTGCCAAAAACGTGGTATGGAGGTTACATCCGCCCCTGTCATCAAGCCGGGCGGGGAAAGATTGTTGTCTTGCGCCGATTCGGAATCGGCCAATGACGGCCGGTATCTTCAAACAGCCCGGGCGGGTGCCCTGCTGTTCATGAGATACTCACAAGCCTGAGCCGAAGGTCTTCCGCGTCTCTGTGGACAGCTTCTCGATGACGCGGAAGAGAGCGTCACAGCGTCCATCCCTGGCGGTACGGCGGGCGAAGAAGCGCGTCGGCCTCGTCGTTGCCCACGATGCGGCAGGCGACGGGATCATATTCCAGGGGTTCGTCGAATCGACCAGCCACATTGGCCGCCAAAAGCAATTCAATGACAGGACCTGCGTGGTCGAAGTTGGAAAACGGCTGGCCCGTGCCACGACACGCGTCGAGCCACTCGTATTCATGCCCCCTTACCCTGGGATAACGCTTGGGTGGTTCCGTTTGTTCGGGAAACTTCTCGACGGGTAAAATCTGGCACACCGAATTGTGAGCATTGGTGTGGACGACGCCTTTCTCACCCACAAGCAGGGTGCCGGAACGGGGCGTCCAGCTCCTGTCCTTCCATTCCAGATCGCGACCCGCAAGCTCCTCGAGTTTTGTCCAAACCCTTTGCCGTCGCAGTTCATCCTCATTGGCGTTGTACCAGTGGATGATCGCCGGAGGCTGGGAAGATCGCGCGGGAATATAAAACCGCACGAACTGCCAACGAGGAAAGCCATAAGGAGCCTTCTCGGGAATCTCGCTTTCAATGCGAATTCGCTTACCGGAGCTTGCCGGAGGATCCCATAGTTCGCGGAGTTTCAGCGCCTTGAACGCGAGATTGAGCGAATGCGAGCCACCTCCACCCAGGCATCCGGTGCCAAAGTCCCACCAGCCACCCCATCCCGCGACATACTGGGGATGGTATGGCCGCTCGGCCGCTGGCCCCAACCAGAGATCCCAGCTCAGATTTGGGGGAACGGGTGGCTGATCCTTCGGGGGAGTTCGTGGTCCGCTTCCCCCGAAGACGAACCACACGTGCACTTGCCGGATGTTCCCAATGATGCCGTCTTCAAGCAGTTCGAGAGTACGGCGGAATGAATCGGTGGCCATTCCCTGATTGCCCATCTGGGTGGCGACTCGCTTCTGACTGGCCAGATCGCGCAAGACTCGGGCCTCGCGGACGTCGTGGCTGATGGGCTTTTCACAATAGACGTGCTTGTTGAGATGAATTGCAGCCGCCGAGATCACCGCATGTGTATGATCAGGTGTTGCCACGACCACCGCGTCGATCTGGCTGCCTTTTTCATCAAGCATTCTCCGGAAATCCTGATACAAGGCGGCCCCCGGCAGTTTCTCGGCGAGCTTGCCTAACTGTTCAGTGTTGGCGTCGCACAAGGCGACGGGCTTCGCTCCGATTCGGGCAAAGGTGGGTGCAAGATAGCTTCCCCGTTTACCGAGACCCACTGCGGCGTAGGCCACTTGTTCATTCGCCTCATAAGAGAAAGCCGCTCTGCTGGAGGGCAAAATGCACCATGCAATACCGGTGGCGAGTGATTGTTTGAGCCACCTCCGGCGAGTCATTCGGTGGGCCATGGGTCAACCTCCCGGTTCCGGAACGATACTTGCGTCGAGTGGGTGGACGGGACTCTTTGGAAGTTTGCGGCGTGGTCGAAGCCCTTGGCTTGTCTGCCGATAGTATAACCCGACTGGCTGAGCAAGCAACGCTCCTGAGCTCCGAACGAGCCCCATTGTGGTATTGCAAGGGCAACTGATGAATGGTCCCTAAACACTCGCGAATAAACAGAGGAAAACCGGTCGGTAGCGTGGACTATCCAACGTGCGAATATGGAGACGACAAGCAACTCTCACCGGGCTGAACCTGGCTCCTGCTTAAGGCGTTGTCCGGGTCGGCGCCGATTTCCAGGAGGAAAAAGTGGGGATGACTTCGTCGGGAGCCGCCTCAGATGCGCCATAGCCGCAGATGCATGACAAGGACCCAGCACCGCGGTTACGGCACTCGACGGCAGAGTCCATCACCCTGCCCGAAGTCGGCGTTCAATCTCGCGAATCGTTTCTCGGAGGGGGCGATGCCCTTCTGAGACGGCGGCAGCTCCTTTGCCCGAGAGCCATTCCTCCACGCGCTTTTGGGCCGAGATGACGGTCGCGTGACTCCGTCGGCCGAAAAACCGGCCGATCTCCGAAAGATTGGCCCTTGTGCATTTGCGAGCAAGCCACATGGCGAGCATGCGCGGCTGCGTGACGCTGCGATCTTTTCTGTCACTTTGGAGTGCGCCGGGCGGAAGAGCAAACGCGCGGCAAACCTCTCGCTCGATATCGGCAAGCGTCACCTGCTTGATACCTTCGGGGACAAGGTCGGAAAGGATTTCCGCGGCGAGCTGGCGATCAGGCGCCCTCTTGAGGGCCTTCGCAGCGGCCTCCAGACGTCGCAGGGCACCTATGAGCTGACGAACGCTTCGCGCGAAGGATTCGGCAATCCACTGCTGGACCTCGCGATCCAGGGCAAAACTCGCCGCAAGACAGAAGTTTTCAACGATTTTCATCCGCGTCGCGAAATCTGGCGGATCGATGCGACAGACGATACCTCCCTCCAATCGGCTCCGCAGTTCAGGAGTCAATTCGCGAAGCTCAGAGGGAGGTCGGTCCGCAGCGCAGACGACCTGACAGCCGTTCTTCATCAGGGTGTCAAGCGTGTAGAGCAACTCGATCTGCGTCTGTCGCTTGCCTCCGAAGAACTGGAGGTCATCCAGAATGAGGAGTTGGACGCCCCGGTATTTCTGACGAAAAACAGGGATCGTTCCCGATTGGAGAGCCTCCACATAGGCGCTGGTAAATTGCTCGGCAGAAAGATATAACGCGGCAACACGTGGATTCCGTTTTTTAACCCCTTTCCAAATACCCTCCAGAAGGTGTGTCTTACCCACACCGCTTGGTCCGTGGATCACTAGAGGGGAATAACTCCCCAGCTTTCGCGTGATTGTCTCAGCAGCGGCGTACGCCAGTCGGTTGCAATCCCCTACAACAAAAGTTTCCAGAACGGCAAACCCCAGTTGGCCCGTTCGATGGCCGGGAGTGGGCTGAGAATTGGGGGACGTCGGCCTGCTTCGCGTTCTGTGGAGATGCGAGTCCTCTGAGGGGTCGCTCCCCGTGGCAAGCAGTTCGCTTTGCGGATCGGCCTCGCTAAAGGCTGCGTCTGTTGGAGGGCTGATTATCCGCAAAGAAGGTTGTGACGAGATCCAGTTACCGGATGTGAGAGGACTCTCATCCTCGCCGGAGGCGACTGGTACTTCCACAGCGATGTGAGGCGCGAAGTCGCCAGATTTATGCGGCCCATCCTCACATGTTTCCGTAGTACCAGGCATTTCGTGGCCGCCGACTTCCGACACAGTTGGCTTGCCCCCCGTGGGTGGACCGGAGGTGACGCACTCAAGGTTTGCGGCGGCGTCCTTTGCAGGATGCTCACAGAAACGCGCTGCGTGAGCGAAGAGTGGCAAATCGTCCAGCGAAGAGGGATGCGTGTGAGAGGACGCAGTCCGGCGGGAACTGACCCTTTTGGCTGCCGCAGTCGCTGCGCGAGTGCCGTCGTGGCTCGAACGCCTGGTGGGTCTGGAAGGTATGGGCTCTTCCTCCTCCGTTACACTCAAGTTCTCGTTGCACTCGTAGTGAACTCGGGGGATTTGGCCGAAGACTGCCTGGCAGGCTTCCTCAATCGCGTCGTGAAAGACTGTTCGAATCCAATCGACATAAAAACTGTTTGCAACCTGGAGCGTAAGCTGGGCACCATCCCAAAGGAAGCGCGTACGTCGGCCGAACCATAGGACATAGCGATCATATCCGACCTTATCGGCCAGCACCTTTCGGAGGGCCGATATGACTTCCTTTTCATCCCTGGTCACTGCTCCACCGCTCCTGCTGCGCGTACCTTCAGCGCAATGATTCCAGCGATCGTGCGATGTGATTGACGCTGAACAGGCTGCGCAATCAGATGAGTTGCGCACGAGGGATGAACCGCGTCATCCTCAGCCTGCATGTGTGTCACCCGATGAGCGTGATTCTACCGCTGACAGCACTGCTGTCAAAGCCCCACAACCGGGTTGCTGTGCAGAATTTTCTGTGGCCGTTTTTGAACGGTTAGACCACTCCGCAAAACGCAAAACGTCTTTGCCATCGAAAAATTTTTCGGACGGTTATCCATCAACCGTGGCGTGGGGAAAGATTGTTACGGAATCATTCAGGCCGTCTTACGCGACGGCATGAATGGGTCGCAAGTGGTCGCCTGGATGAGGGTTATGATTTTTTCGTGAATCTCTCAAGCGAATGGAAGGCAGTCATCTGCTGCGCGAAGCGTGGCGTGTCAGTTGGGCGTCACCCGGTGACGGGACCTGTGGCCCCGCGATCGTCGTTGAAAACGAACAGGAAGATGTCCCGTTCCTCGAGGGGTTGCATACCGAGCGACTCGTAAACATGAACGGCGGGGGTGTTTCGGGTATCCACGGCAAGGAGAAGCCCGCTCCGTTTTCGTATCTGAGCCATCCATTGGGCGTAGCGAACCGCTTCCCGGCCCCAACCGTGCCCTCGAAATCGCGGAATCAGACCCATGTAAACCAGTTCGAGTTGGTCGAAATCCGGGTGATCCGTGAGAAC
Source organism: Thermogutta sp. (assembly GCF_014359955.1). GTDB lineage: Bacteria > Planctomycetota > Planctomycetia > Pirellulales > Thermoguttaceae > Thermogutta. The sequence goes on from NZ_JACIYL010000221.1 coordinate 5,783, forward strand.
CAGGCATCCCACCGGCTCGTTCTCATGTGTGATGACAAACCACAAGTCGGGAGAATAGACCCCTGCAGCGCGGTAGCCGGCCAGG
>NZ_JACIYL010000222.1 GCF_014359955.1 Thermogutta sp.
ACGCATTTCGGGAGGACTTTGTTATGCAACAGCCTCGCATTTCACGAAGACGCGCGTTGCAATCCCTTCTGGCCACGTCGTTAGCCATTCCGTCATTCGTCAAGGCGACGGCCTTAGGGCTCGAAGGAACCACGCCACCTAGCGAACGGGTGACAGTTGGACACATCGGGGTGGGAGGACGCGGACGGGATTTGCTTCGTGGTTTCATGACTTGCCCCGGAGCGCAACCTGTCGCGGTCGCCGACGCCTATCGCGACCGTCGCGAGGCGATGGCGGAAATGATCAAAGGAAAGGCCTACGGAGACTTTCGCGAATTGCTGGCCCGCGAGGATATCGACGCGGTGGTTATTGCCACCCCTGATCACTGGCACGTGCCCATCGCAATCATGGCAGCCAAAGCCGGCAAACACGCCTACGTGGAAAAACCGCTCGGACTGACAGTCGAGCAGGACCTGCTGTGCCGGAAAGTTTTCCGGGAAACCGGCCGTGTATTCCAGTATGGAACCCAGCAGCGGAGCATGGCCCACTGCCGATTTGGCTGCGAACTGGTCCGCAGCGGGAAGATCGGCGAACTGAAAAGGATCGAAGTGATTGCCCCTGATGGCGGAGCAGGTGGCTCCACTGAGCCGGCTCCCGTCCCACCCGAGCTGGATTACGAAATGTGGATCGGTCCAGCCCCCATGAAGCCGTACACGGTGAGCCGCTGCAATCCGCCGGGGACCTACTGGATTTATGACTACTCCATCGGCTTTCTGGCCGGTTGGGGGGCCCATCCGCTGGACATCATGATCTGGGGGTGCGACGCGGATTTGGCGGGTCCGATGACGTTCGAAGGGACCGGTGAGATCCCCAAACAGGGACTTTACGATACGGTCATCCACTGGAATGTGACCGTCCAGATGGCCAATGGGGTGGTGATGACGTTCAAGCCGGGCAGCGATTCAACGAAGTTTATCGGCACAGAAGGCTGGGTGGACGTGCGTCGGTCGGGGATTGATGCGGAACCGAAGTCCCTCCTTAAGTTGGAGCTGGGTCCCAATGATGTTCACCTGACCCGCAGTCCGCGGCACGATCAGAATTTCATCGAAGCCGTCAAATCCGGCGGAAAGGCCATTGCCCCCATCGACGAAGCCGTCCGATCGGACATCATCAGCCATATGTGCGATATTGCTATTCGCACCGGCCGGAAGATAACGTGGGATCCCAAGAAAGAAGAAATCGTTGGCGATCCGGAGGCCGCCAAGATGCTGTCTCGGCCCATGAGGCCGCCCTGGAAGCTGGAGGTTTGACCGGCTGGTCCATTGGGATAGTGGCGGGGACGGCTTCCACCAACTTTCCCAGCGACCGTTCCGTGCACGAATCAGGTGGTAAGCGGTGAGGCCGGGTGTGTACAGCGCCCGGCCGCTGCCGCGCTGTGTCCGAGCCGCCACCAACAAAGGTCAGGCCTCCGCCCGAGCTGTGCAGGAAGCGACAAAATCAAGCTCGGGTGTCCACTCAATGAGCGTCATCAACGACGGCTGGTATCCACGGAAGATTGCGGCTCTTTCGACACCGTGTAGACCCATTGAGGCTCGCGGCTTTCGATGCGCAAATCGGCCCAGCATCCCCAATCGCCGACGGAGTTGCCCGCCGGTCCCACGTCTGCCACGAGTTTCAGCCTGATGGTTTGTCCCGCCCACGGGCTCAGGTCAAGCTCCCAGGGATGCCAGGAGTGCTCCCGTTGGGTGATTTCTCCAAGGAGCTTTTGCTGGCCGCCATCGTCAACCACATAAACCTGGTAGAGGATACCGTCTCCGGGATCGCTTCCATCCCCTTTGCCCACAGCACATCGCAAACAGGCGGGCACCTTTGGTGGGAGATGAACCGGTTTGAGGATGGCCGCCACGTAACCCACACCTCCACGATAAGGGGGATGCATGAACAGGGACAGTTTTTCCACGCCGCCACAGGACGTTTTTATTTTGTCCACGATAGCTCCTGTGGCGGAGTCAACTGGGCCTTCGTTCCCACCGCGCACACATTGCACAGTGAATTCGATTTCAGGAAAGGGCGCAATTTCCACGAGCTGGCGGTTTACACGAAGTTGCCACATCTGGCGGAGAGTGAAACCATCCGCACTGAGTTCCACCGGCACAGGCATGACGCCCTCCTTTTCCGGTGGGTGGAAGGGTACGGAGACCATCGTCCAGCTCTCCGGAGCGAGTTTAACCTGTTGAGTGGCTTCCCCCAGTTTAACCAGGAAAAGTTTTTCTTCCGGCAGATTGGAACGCAGTGACAGCAACCATTTTTGCTCGGTGGCGTTCACCTGGAGGTCAACATCGGCCACAGGAACGATGCGGAAATCCAACCATTGTCCGTTGTGCGAATGCCACACGAGACTTCCCGGCTTGGCATCGAGGGGAACAATCCAGGACCCAGGAGGTTGCCCTTCGATCTTCACGGTCTCCCCGGGTACGACCGCTTCCCGATCGCAGTTGGGGCTGGTGGACGGTGGCGGTTCGGGTACGAGTCGGTAGCTGAAGGATAGATTCTGGGGAACCACGTGGACAAATCCCCGAGCGAACCTGACCTCGACCGGCTGGCCTTCCCTGCCCTCTTCATCAAGGCCGGTTGCCTTCGCTGACTGGCCATTTAACTTGACAGCCATGACGGTGCAATCGAGGGGGATCAACTCAAAACTCCCGTCCGATTTGGGCAACAGGACGAGTTGCCCGTCACAGAGTGCACGTGGAAAACGCGTGATTCTGCCGCGGCCGTTGGCGTAGATGTATGCCGGCGATTCGACGTAGTCGCAACGGTGGCCATTGATCAGTGCTGAATACGCGAGCAGGTGGCCATCGGGAAATTCTCCCCGCGCACACCAGCCGTTGGGCGGTAATGTCAGGTCCATTTCCGGGATATGCCACAAATCGCGGGAGTGGCCGTTTACCCACAGTTCGAGACCGTTGGAGTACTTCACGTACACCTGGGACCGGCGGTACGCTCCTGTGAGAAGAGCTCGGCTGGTCGGTTCCAATCGCCCTTCTTCGTTGCAGTAACGGATATCCGTTACTGTTGCCTGGGCATATCGGGCGTGAATCTGTTGGACGGAGTAATAACTGCGGACCGCGTTGCCCATGCCACCTTCCATGACGAGAAAACCCGTGTGGCCAAAGGCCAGTGTGGCCGCGAGAAAGCGATCCAGGGCCTCCTCGTCGCTCAGGTGCGGGTGCCCCTGCGGATAGAACATCCCCAAATTTCCCATCCCGAAATTGCAGCACAGGGGATGGAGTTTCCGCAGGTCAAAGTCGACCAGCCAGGGATTGATGTCGAGCCGGGCGAGCTGGTCCTGGCCGTAATTGCCATCCGTCAGACCACAATAGTACCAGTGGTTGTTTCCTTCACTGTAGACCGGCCCATTCCAGGTGGCCTTCTGGTGGAGCATGATCTCACCATAGGCATAGAATGTGGCAGCAAATGTTCCGGCTCCTGGTACACGGGCATCGAAGTCACAGTAATCCCACGGACGCACGGCCGTGTGGACGTCGCAGTAGGCGGTGCTGAGATGGAATTTCTCCTGGATGATGGGGGCCAGTTTGGCCTCGAATTCCACTGCTCGGGCCGGCTTGAGGTTGTAACAGCGTGGCCAGGCCCGTCGCCAGCTACCGTCCGACAGCCGCGTGACACAGTCCTCATCCCAGAACTCATTGACGGGAGCGTAGTCCGTGTAGTTGTTGTAAATACCGTAGCGAAAACCCAGCTCCTGCATTTTCTGGGCGTACCAGCGCTGTCCTTCGTCGCCGCCCTTTCCCGGTGCTGCACGGGTACGCAGGGTGAAACTCTCGCCGCCGTCTCGCCAGCCTGTTTCGTGGTCGGTGACGACGATTTTTGTCATACCGTAGCGGGCGACGCGCTTCCATAGCGCATAATCATGCTCGCGATTTGATGCTCCATGAGCCCGCCAGACTCGTTCGCCAGCAACATGCATCCAGGGAGACTTTGGATTGGGAATATTGGGCAAGACCTCTTCAAATTGAGGCGACACTGTCAGGAAGAATCGCTCGAAGCAGTCATTGAGCTTGCCGTCTGTTCTGGGCAGATAGCGGGCGCCGCCGTTGTACACGAGATGGTGTGGGGAAGGATCATTGATCGCGAAAAGGGCTGATGCATTGGAACGATAGTAGTCCACAAGTCCCATCATGAACAGAGGCTGGCCTGCATCACCCGCCACGACCACAGCCGGCCGTCGGGCGTCGCAGGTCAGGTAAGGCAGCGTGACCAATCGTGGAGAAGGGACACCTTCGGCATATCCAAACTGCACTTCTCCCACCGTACCGCCGCGACAGGCGACATCAATGACGAGGCTTTTCTGCCACAGCCGGAACGTGTAGGTCACCTCTGTGCTGAGACCGTCGGTCTCCGCCCGCCAGCGGGAAACGACGAGCTGATCTTTTCTCCGGCAGTCGAGGAGCGTGTATCTCGGCTCTACAACTCGTCCATCGGACAGGCGAAGTCGAATGCCTCCGCTCACCATCGGTCGGAACGTCAGCCCGTTTGACCAAACGACGGCGACATCGCCCCAATGTCCTTCCCGCGGTTGGTAACGATAGGTAAACCGGGAGTCGGCTCCCTCGTAACGGAATTCAAAGGCGTCACCCGTTTGGACAAGTTCTGTGCGATATGGCTGCGTGAGCTGGTCGGGAAGGATGGTTTTTTCTCGCGTGGGGAACGGAAGAACCCCGGGGCCGGTGTTGGTGCCGGTCGTCTGACCTTCCGGCAGGGTGAGGGGACGCCGGGGTCGCGGAGCAAAAACCAGGGGCGGCAGCGGTTCCAGGTAGGGTGTCAGGTTGTCGAAATACAGAACACGGTCCTCAGCGTTTGTGCCCCCGCTGATCTCGATGCCCTCGACCACCCCGCCCCGCTCCAGGGCCTTGGCATCTTCCGGACGAAGGCGGGTGTGGACGAGAAACCATTCCCGCCAGTACACACGGCCCATATCGACTCGGATAGATCGGCCATCGGGGGACTTCAAGAGGATGGTGATCTGCACCTGAGGCGTGGTTGGGTCCGGAACCCAGGCCCAGTTATTGCCGTAGATCCACACGTTGACGCAGTCCACTGGACCTGCAAACGGCACAGGCTGCGGCGGCCTGACAATGATTGCGGGATTCGGGCCGACACCCCGGTAAGTCAGTTTGCCCACGTACTTTCCCCAGATCTGTTGCTCGCGGGAGCGGATGAACGAAGCCACCGCATTTCGGGTTTCCACGGTCCATCCGTCGAGGTTTTCGAAGTCGATGAGCGGAGGTCGCGTATCCTCCGTGCGGCCGGCCCAGTCCATTTCGTAGGGGCGCTTGCCGACAATTTCCTCCGCCTCACAAAAGAAACAGGAGACTTGTGTTCCAAGCAAAATGCCCAAAAGCGTCAAGTACTCGCAGTAGTTTAAGTGATGCATGGTCGTCTCCCTCAAGGACCACAGGTTGAGCATGATCCCGGCCCGCCCTTCGCGGAAAAACATCGGGAGGAAAGTGAGCGAAATGTGCTGGAAGGCGAGGTATCAACGCGCGGGGGCACTTGTGCGCCGCGTGCGAAGGAACCACAATTCTCGTCGGTCGAGGCCCATTATGTTCTGCCCTCTGGCGAAAAGCCAGTGGGTATGGCTCTGCGAGGAGGAATTTGCCATGCGATCTGTGTCACGGCACCATGGGGTTTTGTCATGGGTGATGATCCTGGGCAGCGTCATCCTCGTCTCTGTGAAACAGAAACATGTGGCTGCAGAAGATGCCCGCTACCCCGACCGCTGGGTGTGGGTCTTCGGCTACGGTTTGGCACGAGACGGGGATGTCGCGGCGGTGATTCAATTGCTGGATCGGGCTGGC
>NZ_JACIYL010000223.1 GCF_014359955.1 Thermogutta sp.
GGCAACCGGGGAGGCACTTCCCCTACCGGGGGCGGATGCGATCGCTCCAACGGACGGCGTTTCGACGGGATGGGGAGCGGGGGCCATCGCACCGGGGGCGGCCTTTTCCGTCAGGGGAGTCGGCGCGAGTGCCACCCCTGGTTTGGCGGCCTCGGCCGCACGGCGCCGCGCGGAATCGACAGCGAATCCCCCCGCAGCCGGAGCCGCTTTCAACTCCGGCGCAGTCACCTTCGCAGAAGGTGCCGGTGTCCCGCCTTGTTCAGACTCTGTCTCCCGCGATGCAGTGGCACGGAACCCAACCTCTTGGGGGTTCTTCTCGGGGTACAGGAGCAAGATGGCCAGGCCGATGGAACCCGCCAGAATGGCCCAGCCGAGGTTGCGAGGCCGGAAAATCCGCCGAGCAAGCGAAGATAGCCCCTTCAGGCCGCGCTCCACCCCTTGGTTGGCCGCCTTCTCGGTCGCCGCAGAGGGGGCTCCCTCAAGGAGGATTCGCCGTTCCGCCGCTTCCAGAACGAGGGGGGCGAGATCTCTCGGGCAACGTGAGCGTGGCAGACTGGCGAGGAGCTCTCGCTGCCTGCGAAGCCGGTCGAGAAGTTGCCTGGCCTCCGGATCGCGCGAGAGCCATTGCTCGACGTGGAGCTTCTCCTGGGGGGACAGCTCCCCATCGAGGTAGGCGCTCAGGAGTTCTTCATCAGGTTTCCGGGACATTGTTGCTTATCCGGCGCGATCCGAAGTGGCTAAGCTCACCAGATGGGTGAGTCAAAAATGCATCGGTATGTGCAGAAACGCAAGGGTTGACGCGCGTTTCGGCCTTGACCAGCAGGGCGAGGAACCCAATTTACCGACCCTTTCGATCTTAACCGATTTTTCACTGCCGAATCTTTGACGCACCATCTGCGGAGTAAGTTCCCGGGTTTCCGCCGGGATGTCAATAGGTGTATGTTTTTTTTGCCGCGGTGGGCACGTCCTTTGACGAAGCCTGTATTTCCGTGGGCACCGTCAATGCGGTCGGTGCCAGTTCAGCGAGGCCGGGTCACCGAAGCACCATCGCGTCTGGGGAGCGCTCCAGCCTGCGCAGCCCGTCAAAATAATTCGTTTTCCCACGCCTTCAATCTTTCATAGAGTTCCATCCGGGCGCGGTGGAGGCGACTTCGCACGGTTCCCACCGGAATGTCCAGGATGGTCGCAATTTCCTCGTACGAATATCCCTCCAAATCCCTCAAAGCAAGGATGACGCGATGGTCTTCTGACAGGGTGGCGATGGCCTGCCTGACCCGCTCACAGCGTTCCTGTACCTGAAGTTTTTCTATGGGGGATTGATCCGGCTCGGCCAGTTGGTGTCCCTGGTCACCGGTGAGTTGATCGAACGATTGAGTGGATTTGCGCCGCCGGTGATGAGTGGCCGCCACGTTAAAGGCGATTCGGTACAACCACGTGTAGAAAGCGCTATTTCCTTGGAAAGAGGGGAGGTTCAGGAAGGCCTGGACGAAGGCTTCCTGGACCACATCGAGGGTTTCGTCGGCATCACCGACCACGTGGAGCATAGTATTGTAGAGCCGGTCCTGGTATTTCTGGACCAGCTTGCCGAACGCAGCAGGGACGCCTGCCAGAGTTTCTCGGATCAGATCCTCGTCCTCTTTCACTGTCGTTCCGTATTCCCGGGCTAGCTGCCGGATTTCTTGGCCCTGAAGCCGTTCCGCATTGCACCCAGCGATCGTCTATTCATCATGAGGGGTGGGAGAAGGTCTGTCAAATGGTGCGAGGAGGGACGCGTTCAAGCGGCTGACCTTGGGGATTCCGCTTGGGCACCTACCACGGCAAGCGGAACGGATTCCTCTCGGCCCGCGCCTTCGGGACTCCGCTCGTCGCTGCCGCAACAAAGTGAATTCCCCAACGGGCTGCCATGGCAAACGCGGACTCGCCCACCGCGTTCGATGTGATAGGTGATGCCGCGCCAGGAGACCGATCGCCGCAGACCAGCAGAAACACTGAGAACGAACCCGACGGTGCCGATGAGCAAATTGGCCAACCGATCCCACCAGAACACTTTTCGGAAAGCGGGCTGCTGGGCGAGTTGTGGAAAGTAAACTCGGGCAGCCGCCGCGCGAAACTCGGCCCTGATCCAATTGAGGACAAAAATGATGCCCGCCGCGGCCAGGCCGCTCGATCGAACATCACCACCCCAGCCGAACACCGCGGCGCCAACCCCCAGCCAGAAAACCAAAATATGATAATTTCCCACAAAGGTATCGAACAACCACCATGTGGGGAGCACATGTCGCAGCAGAAAATACTGGCGATGAATAAAAGCAATCATTTCTCGAGTGGAAGAATAACACGCGGTGGCGACAAGGCACGCAGGCTCGTATTGCACTCGCAAGCCGCGACGCAACAGAAGGCGAGCCACCACGAGGTCATCGCAGATCTGGCCTTCCCACGCGTCCCGGATGCCAAGCTTTTGGAAATTTTCTCGGGTGGTGGCCCAGGTTCCTCCCCAGACAAGATTGGGCGTTTTGCCGGCCATCAGCATGGCGTATGAACCGTTGAGAGAAGCAACAACCGCTTCACGAAACGTTCCCTGGGTGGGCACAAACCAGCGGTAGCCAGTGACAGCCGCTGCCCGGGACTCTTCCAATCGGCTTATGAGGGCCCTCAACCAGCTCGGCGAAGGCGACGCGTCTGAATCGGCAAACACCAGAAATCGGACTTGCTCGGGAATTGTGTGAGTCGCTGCCCGAAGATTATGAACTTTTTGTGCCTCGTTTGTGGCCGACCCTGCCACCACCAGTTCGGCCGGGATGTTCGGGTGGTCACTGATGAGACGTTCAATTACGCTCACGGCTGGGTCGTCGTGTGATTGCACGACGAATCTGAGGGAATAGTAGGCGTAATCTTGACGAAAAAAACCAGCCAGATTCTCTTCGAGATTGTGTTCCAGGCCGCGACAGGGGATGATGACCAGGGCCTGACCGGTCGGCTGACGGTAGGCCTTTTTCTGGAGTCGGCGCGCCGCGTAGCGGTGATGCTCAAACGCCTGAAGCGCGAGGAGCACCAATTGAACAGCGGCGAGCACCCCAGCCGAAATCAAGCCAATTGAAAATCCGTCCATGGAGTGTGCCTTGTTGCAGCTCTTTCTCCATTCTGAATTTCTGTCTTTGCATCAGCATAGGCATGAAGAGGCAAAAATGTCAACATGAAGGGCGTCTGACATATCCCCATTTTTTGTGTGGCGATGGGGAGGCGAACGTCCACACGGGTTGGCCCCAGCCCGACGGGACCTGCTCGTGAGGGCCGCGGTGGACCAGCCATAAAAGTCAGCCAGTTTGCACCCCGCCCCAGATTCTCGCTCGGCGCCGAATGTGATAGCGGCAGATTTCGGGGGATCGCGTAACTCCGGTAGTAGTTCTCAACTGCGGTGATCCGTGGCAGACTCGGATGCGGGGAACATCGCTCCACCACGCGCGGCGAGATTCGACCATAGTGCCGAGATGCTTGAGAATCGCCGCTTACTGGGACTGCATGCGACAGACTGAGCAGGATCAGGTTGCGTCCGGCGAGCCACTGGCACTTTCCGAATGGGATGCGGGAGGTTCGTCGCGGGGAGCGGTGAACGGGCTTTCGGCCGACGGCCGACTGGTTTCCGGAACCAGGACAATCCGGTTCGCCCGTGGGCTGCCACCCGCGGCGGAAGGCGACCCCGGCAGCGTTTGTCCCGAGGAACCGCTCCGTTGCTGGCGGATTGCTTCCCACTGTTCCAGAGTCATGAGGACTTCCCGAGCTTGGGAGCCATTGTACGGGCCCACGATACCATCTTCTTCCATGTAATCGATGAGTCTGGCTGCCCGGCCGTAGCCGATGCCCAGGGCACGCTGCAGAAGTGAGACACTTCCACGCCCTTCTCGAATGATGATGTCCACCGCGGCTTCGTAGAGTTCGTCGCGGGCTGTCAAAGCACCTTTTTGGCCTTGCTCTGGCAGAGACGGCTTCAACTGAACCAGCTCCTGCACGTACTCCGGTTCGTGGACGGCCACCGCATCGATGACGCGATTGATTTCATCATCGCTGACGTAGGTGCCCTGGCCCCGAATGAGGGTGCTCGTGCCGGGTCGCAGGAACAACATGTCGCCGTTACCCAGCAGCTTTTCGGCGCCCATTTCGTCGAGCACGACGCGGCTATCCACCCGGCTGGCCACTTCAAAGCAAATTCGGGCAGGTAAGTTCGATTTGATCAACCCGGTGATGACATCCACCGTTGGTTTTTGCGTGGCAAGCACGAGGTGAATTCCCACCGCCCGGCTTTTCTGAGCAAGCCGAATGATATGAGTTTCCACCTCTTTGGCGGCGGTCATCATTAGATCGGCCATCTCGTCAGCAATGATGACGATGTACGGCATATGGGTGGGGATTTGGGCGCGTTCTTCCTCGCTTTCCGGACGCATGCGGCGCATCAGCTCTTCTTCGCCGAGCTGGTTGTAAACGCTGAGGTGACGCACTCCCGCCCGGGCCAGCAGGGCGTATCGTTCCTCCATTTTTTCCACGGCCCAGGCCAGGATGGCCTCTGCTTTACGCATATCCGTGACGACCGGATGCATGAGGTGCGGCACCCGCTTGTATGGACTGAGCTCCACCATCTTGGGATCGATGAGAAGGAGACGCACCTCATCAGGCGTCTTGGTCATCAGGATGGAAAGAATGATCGAATTGAGGCAGACGCTTTTACCGGTTCCCGTGCGACCGGCGATGAGGAGATGCGGCATTGTGGCCAGGTCCACGACCATGGGATGACCGGCCACGTCCTTGCCGAGGAATATGGGAATCCGCATCGCCTGGTACTTGCCGTGGCTTTCTTCGATAACTTCTCGCAACCGAACGATTTGCCGCTCGTTATTGGGGACTTCGATACCCACCGTGTTCTTGCCCGGGATGGGCGCGACAATCCGCACACTGGGGACCCTCAGGGCGATGGCCAGGTCGTCCGCAAGGGCCGTGATCTTGCTGAGCCGCAGGCCGGCTTCGAGTTCCACTTCAAACTGCGCGATGACGGGCCCCGTCTGAATCTCCACCACCCGCACGTGATAGCCGAAGTCGGCGAACGTTTTTTCCAGGATTTGGGCTTTTGCGCGGACTTCTTTTTCCTGTTCTTCAAAGCGGAAAGGCTCCGGCTCCAAAAGCAGATCGATGGAGGGCAGCTTGTATTGCATGGGGCGCAAGGGGCGGGAATCGGACTCGATTTCTTCGAGAAGTTCCTCCCGTGGAGGTTTCGCCGGTTTTCGGATGCGGGGTTCGCTCACCCTGCGCTCTGTCGATTTGGAACCGCTTGGAGGTTCCTCCTGTGTGGGCTGGGCCGAGGCAACCGGAGCGACCTGGGCTGGTTTCTTGACGACAATATCGCGGGAACTGTCGCCGTCGCTCTCGACTTCCCGCCGCTTGTCTCCCGCAGTGGTGGAAGCCGGGTTCGCTTCGCCCGCCGGTGTCGGTTTCACCTTGGCTGGAGGTGACATCGTCTCGGATGCGCGGCGGAAAACGCCATAACCCTCTGCAACCACCACCAGTCCGCGGAGAATCCCTTTGATCGGCCAAAGGGCTGCAGTGGTTACGGCTCGGACCAGCGAGAGATCCGTCCACAGGAGGAACCCCAGAGCAAACGTCCCAAGGAACGTTCCCACCGTTCCCAGATAACCAAGCCGCTGTTCCGCAATGTAGCGGAAAAGGAAACCAAGATACCCGCCGGGACCTCCAATACTGCCCGGGCTCCACGAGTGGAACACACAGTCAGCCAGTCCTAGAAGCGATAGGAGCGACACAAGCCAGCCGGCCATTCGGGTATTGAGGCGCGT
>NZ_JACIYL010000224.1 GCF_014359955.1 Thermogutta sp.
ACGGGGGCGTCTCGATGCTGCCCGAAGGAGCTTGCGATGTCGTCTCGGCGGATTCCAGAGGGACGGCCCTGGGAGGTGACGGAGGCGCGGCCGGTGGTTTTCGCGGAGGTTCTTCTTCGAGCGGCATCAACTCCACAACGTCGTCCGCCAGCGAGAGTTCCTCTTCATTCTTGAGAGGTGCCTCTTCCAGGGGACGCAGAACCAGCGGTTCGATTTTCTGTCGCGGATTTCTGGCCGCCCATTCCGCTTCGATCTGGCTCATCAAGCGCTGGGCCAGAAGCCGTGAGAGATACCCCTGCTCCACAAGGATGCGAGCGGCCATGGCTGCGTTGATGGGCTTGGGCGTCTTCAATGAGCGGGCCACATGCGCCCGAAGCTCCGCCAGGACTTCGGGGGGGACAAGGTCTTTTTCTTCGAGGACTTTGAAGAGCGCTTCCGCAGGAATCATGATCTTTTGTCCAGCGCCTTTCCTCCCGTGTTCTTGAATGTTGCCGCCTTAAACTGACATTTGACCTTTATCTTTTAAGGATGTGTTTTTAAGGCTGTGCGGTTGGAGTTTCGCTTCAAAATCCTTTTTAAAAGGCCGTATCTTCCACGGTGGCCAGTCGGATCCGTTCCATACCTACGGCGTTCCCCGCATCGAGTGCCTTGACAACCGTCTCGTGGCGACATTGGGGGTCTGCCAGAACTAACAGACCGGTCCGTCCCGGGGCTCCTTTTCCCAATTCGCCCAGCTTCGCTTCTCGCAACTTATTGAGAAGCTCCTGATCGCTGGGAGCATCCTCTCCGTCGACCGTGATATTGTTATCACGGTCGATACGCACGATGACGAAGTCGCTCTCGTTTTCCAATTCTTCCAGCGTTTGAGCCTGGGCCGTCTTTTCCTGCTTGTCGGACGGTGGCATTTCAAGAGCTTTTTGCAGGCTGAATGCCGCCGTCATCATAAAGAATATCAACAACTGGAACACGACGTCCACCATCGGCGTCATGTCCATAACCTCTTCGGGCATCTCCGGCCGGGTGAACCTGATGGGGACGCTCTGCGCTTCCTCGCCGGCCTCGACAGAGGGCTTCGAGGGGCCATCAAACGGGATGACGTGTCCACATGCCGGGCAGGGACCGGATGTGCCGCGAAGATTGTCGGCCACCGTTACGACCGTTCCACATTGTGGACATTTTACGCGAAGCATGCCGGCGTCCTGAGTTTTTTCAAGCTCGCACTCGACGATCGTCAAAAATGCCGGAGGAAGAAATGACAGACCATGCCGCTCGGTTCAATCTTTCTCCATCACCCCGATATAAATGCGAACCCCTTCCACTTCACTGATGTCTTCGAGAATCCTCGCCACCTCCTTGTGTTTGAGCTTTCGCTCCGCCTTGACAATCACATCCCGCTTGCCGCTGAGCAGCCCTTCACGCACCGCGGCCACAAGCTGTTGTCGCTGTTGCTGAGGGTCGTCGGGCAGGGGAGTGCCCACTTTTCCGTCCGCAAGGTACACGGCCGGGGGCATGTTGTCACCCTGATAGGCGACTGTGATGATTGTCGCCTGGGCGGGATTGGCGCCTTTGCCATATCGGGCAGGGGGAAGTTCCAGAGCCCGCCCAACATCCATGGATGAGGCCACCAGAAAGAAAATGAGCAGAAGGAAGGTGACGTCGATCATCGGCGTGATGTCGAAATCCACCGATTCCTGGCGAGGTCGGCGGAAAACGATGGCCTCGGATTCGTCACCCACCACACGTGTCCAAACGTCGCTACTCATCGTGGATATCCAGGCATATGCAACAGCATTCGCGAATATTGAACATCGATTTGTTTTAGACTGTTGCTATTCGGTACGAAACGTTCGCTCGGCTGTGGCACGGGCAGTCGGGGTTGGTGCCGGCGGTGGTGTGGCTGGACCCTCGGCACGAACTCCCGCACTTTTGAGCATATCGAGGAGGCGGTTGAGGCCCGAGCTGACGTAGTCTTCCAGCTTGCGAATTTGGATGCTCGCGGATGCCGCGCAAAGGACCAGCGGAATAGCGATCGCCAGGCCGATGGCCGTTGTGACGAGGGCCAGACTGATATCGTCGGCGAGTTTGGTGGGGTCCACCTTTTCACCGCCCGAAAGTTTGGCGAAGGCTCCCATCATGCCCAGCACCGTCCCAAACAGCCCCAGCATGGGCGCACTTTTGATGACGGTGTAGATCCAGGAGAGACGGTATTCGAGATCGGCAAGGACGTCCCGTTGGAAGCGTTCCACGAGGAGCGTGCGGAGGCGGGAAAGGCCCAGCCGCCGGTTGAGCAGGGCCAGTCGGACCAGTTGGGGTAACGCGCGGCTGTCCTCGGCGCACATGTCGGCTGCAGCCGTGAAATCTCCCCGTGTGATGAGGTCTTCCACGCGCTGAAGGAATTCCTCCTGCTGCTGTTCCGTGACGAACCGAACGCGACGAATTCGGCGGACAAGCATCACCATGCAGAACGCACCCCAAAGAGCCACGAGGGCAAGGGCCGCGTAATCCGCATTTCCCAAGTAAGTCGTGATCGTGCTCAGGTCGAGTCTCATGGGTCTGTTGAGTGGCCGTTTTGCTGGAAGCTCACAAAGATAAAGGAACGCTGATCGTTCTCCCGGCGAGTTGGCGAAGTTGCTCACCCGCGCCGTTTCTCACCGAGTTCAAAACCATCCCCAGCGTGATAACGGGCGGGCACCGCGTCTGTGCCCACGACCAGTCTGCATCATTTTTATCGATATTGTTGAGAAATGACATAGAAGGCGAAACCGCTTCCCTCGCGTCGAATGCCAAATCGCGTGGAACTCACCCGATCGGCCCGGCTGCCGGCATGGGCGCGTTCCAGGGCAGCGAGCTGGGCTTCGACTTCCGGGGGAAGAAACTTGAGAATGATGCGATTGTCCGCGTCGATTCCCGCTTTGGCCAGCAACTGCTTGTCCGCCTCCTGGAGGTCACCACGCTGCCAGGTGAGATAGAAGCGTTTTTCCGCGTCGGCCGGTCCGATCCGCACCCTCGGCTGGGGTTGTGAAAACCCCGATGCGTACTGAACTTTGTTTCCCGGAAGGAGGACCCCCAGTTCAATTTTGAAGTAGTCGAGCTGACGAGCGTAGGTATCCAGGGTGTTGCCCTTGTCGAAAAAGATCTCCCATCGCCGCGGAACACCGCTGCCACCGGTGCCGCCAGCGCCACTACGGACGGGGGAGCCTTTCGGGCCGCCACGCTCCGTGGATTCCGGATCGGCCACAAGCGGGTTTTCCAGATCGGCCAGTCGAGCGGCTACCACGTCGGCCACCGAGGCCAGAGCATCCTGAAGCTCCGGCTCTTCCAGTTCTTCTTCCTGACCGGGGGGTTCCGTGTTGATTTCCATCTCCGGTCCCAGGGGCAGTCCTCCCTCGCCGATCGGTTGATAGCTCACTGGAACCGCTACCTGGGAAATATGAGAACGTTCTGTCAGCCAGATGATGAAAAGCCCCAGCACACAGATCCCCAGCAAAATCAGGCAGGAAATTATGGCACTGACCGCGCGATCGTAGGCTGTCACGCGGAGAGCATAGCCGGGATCGTTGAATATCGGTGCGCTGCGCTCCGTCATTGTTCGTCTGTCAGGAACAGGTCTCTCTTCTCGCCGTTGGGCAAAAAACTGTTCCAGGCACTTTCAAGAGAACCGGTTTTATGGGAAGAGGTTGCGTTTCTCCCCTCAATTTCCATGTCACGATTGGCCATGGCATTCCATTTCACCATCCGAGCATATCACACACGGCTTCTCGGGCCGTCAATCAAAACTGGCCGTTGGGTCGATTTGTCGATACCAGGCTTTCCATTTTTCCACAGCCGCCTGCCGTTCTGTTTCGCTGAAATTCGGACGGAGGCCGCCTTCGAACCGGCGGCTGAGCCGGCGAAGGGCTCTGTCGGCGGCCAGGACGACCTCCGGATTGGGATCGTTGAGCGCGAAAATGAGGACAGGGGCGTTGCGGAGATCTCCGCTGCGTCCCAGCGCTGTGAGGGCGGCGATTTTCGCTTCTGGACGATCGCTGGCGGCAAGCCGGCGCAGTTGCTCTTCCCGATCAGAGACAAGCAGTCGCACCTGCTGCGGGGGCAGGCTCTCCAAGGCCTCGATGACGCCCAGGACCTGCGATTTCTCGCCCGAGTTCAAAATGGCGATCAGATCCTCCGGCGTCGTCCGCAGTGGCAGAGCCACCACCTGCCCGTTTTTAACAATGGCGTTGTCGGTTTCTTTGGGGAGTCCGCGGGCACCGACCAGGACGCCGGGTCCAAAATCCCGCACCCGTTCGATGCTCTGTTTCGTGGATCGCACCAGAAAAAGGATGGCGAACGCCGTGTCCGGCACGGGGCCGCATTGGTGATTCCAGCTTCCATCACTGTTTTGAGTCTTCAGAATGAAGTCGGCACCAGCCTCGTACCAGCCCGGAATGGTGCTTCCCGGCCCATCAACAAGTTCACGAAAGGTGAAATACCGCTCCAGGGTGTAGAGGTAGTAGTAGTTGTACATTCCCGACGGAATTTTAAAGTTGTTGTGGATGTAGGCGTTGCCGCGCTGGAGACAGGCTCGGAGAGCGACCGGATCGATTGACAGGCGGAGTCGGCCGCTGGCCCGCGCGTTGTCAATTCGTTGCAGGGCAGGGGGCAGATCGGTTTCGGGAGCGGTGATGCGCTGTCTGTCTAAAAGAGAAGCGAGGACGTAGGCACTGCCCACCCCCGCAACGGCCATACCGATGCGCACGCTATTCTGGGGAATTAATTGCGGGCCCGGCGCCACCTGACCCTGGTATCCGTAACCTCCGCTGGGATCCTGTGTTCGCAGGAGCCACAGGGCCACGCGGTTGAGAGGCTCGGAGGGGACAGAGAAACCGGCCTGGATGGCCTCCCATAAACCGAGCACGGCGTACTGCGTTTGGGATGTGTCGCCGGTCGCGGCATGTGTGTGCCCAGGGGGATACCCCCAACCGCCGTGCGGCTTCTGCCGATACAAAAGATAATCCATGATGGCCTGGATTTCCCGGCGATAATTCTGCGGATCATAGGTGCACAGGAAGATGAGCGAGAGGCCTGTGCTGTAGATGTCCCAGGTTCCAATGTCGAAATCCTGCGGCTGGCCGCTTTGCGGAATCCGCTGACTGATCTCCCGCGCCGCTTCGAGGATCACGGGATGATTGGCCGGACGATGGGCCTTGATCATGGCCAGGCCGTTGAGGGCCCAGGCCCCGATCTGCATTCCGCTGTAATGGGAATCAGGCTTTTCCAGAAAAGCCAGCCCGCGTTCCACAGCTTGCCGCACAACAGGGCTGTCCGGGGAAAGCTGCCCCATCGCCGGTTGCCCAGCAGTCAGGCACAGGACGACAAGAATCACGCTGACCGGCACAGAGCCCCCAGCCTCGACCCGGAACGGGAAATCCAGCGTGCGGCCGTCAGCCAGAACACCGTTCGTCGGCACGGGCGAAGGTCCTTATCGAGCACCGGGTTTATCAACAAGCCACGAAATTGGGCGCAGTTCGATCGCCACAATTTGAATGCTACCGGTCGCTGGAGACCGTGTCAACGAAAGGGCTGCATCTTGGGGGTTGGGCTTCGGCTTATTCACAGATGCCACTCACGGAGTGGCTTTGCGCTCGAGCAGGATGGTCCATGCCAACGCCCCCTGCCGGTCACTGCTGGGTGTGTCGAAGCGTGTCGGCTCCAACCTGAGAATGTGAAAATCGCGGGAAAAATCTTCGCGGATTTCTTCTTCGCGAACCCGGGGCGGCCCGCCCGTCCCCGATTCATTGGCATTGCCCGC
>NZ_JACIYL010000225.1 GCF_014359955.1 Thermogutta sp.
CCCGCCGTCCACGCAATCCGGGAACCATCGCGCTCCACCCTTCGGAATCCGGTTTCTACTACCACGGGAGGCCCCACAATCACTCCCTGCGGCAGGCTCGATGCGATTGCGGTGAGTTGGTCGATTACCTTCCCTCGTTCAGCCTGGCCGTAATCTGAAGGCGGATCGAGGAGGACGATCACCGCCGCCATGTTTCCCTGGGCGTTGTGCGTGTAATTTTCGAATAAATGACGCACGGACTCCGCAAGCGAAGATCGGGTGACAATCGCCGGCCCCAGAAGCTGGTCCAAGCTCCAGACATCTTTGACGCCGGACACCGCACGAAGCCGTTGAGCCACCTCGGCCAGTCGCGCGATGCCCTCTCCGCTTGCGGCGAAAAGTTGGGGATCTCGATAAGCGATGAGCACAAAGTCTTGTGTCCCAAAGATTTTCTCGAATTCCGACCAGATTTTTCTCTCCGGGTCGTCGGCCGCAAGCATGTGCACGAGCGAGCGGTCCACAGGCAACCTGGCTGACAGCGGGATCGCGACCGCAACCAGAATCGCGCCGAGCACGAAAAACACTCCGCCAAGTCGAATCCACAGCGCGGCAAGATCGAAAAGGGGGTAACACCGAAAGCGGCGGGGATCGTGCGAAGCGCGACAAAGCGTTTTCATAGCCCTCCTGATGACGAGCTCACGCCCTGCGATGGCTTTTCAACCTGCCGTCGTGACCCGCGGAGCCCGCTTTTAATTTCCCGGAGGATTTCATTCTCGGGCAAGGCACGGTAGTAGGGATCAAGCGGGTAACAACCGCTGACAAGGCCGTTGCGTGGCGCGGTGGTGCAGTCGCTGAAGGTTCGGCACAGGCGTTTGGTCTGGAGGTGTTTCCCACCGAGGACGTCCCCCGGCAATTCCCAGTAGGCCAGCGCCAGCCGTCCGATTCCTACAAAATCCGTCCAGCCTTCTCGCACAACAGCCTGGGCGACGTGGGGCAGATATTCCTGAAAATACGTGTAGGCAGTGCCCACCACAGGGAGTCGGGGTAAAGCTTGCTTGATCTGCCTGACCACCGCAATCTGTCGCAAACACCCCAACAGCGGGTCTTCTGGCGGTTGGTAGCCATCCGATGGCGGATACAGGGCCGGTCGTTGGATATGAGGATTGTAATAGGGCGAACCGGCCGTCAAATTGACCAGCGCCACCCCACATGCCTCGTGAAGTTCTTTCAGTAGTGTGATCGGTTCGTGGAGATCGATTTCCAGCGGATTCCAGCGATTGCACCCGAAGCCCGGATAGGGCACCGGAAATTCGTGGGGAATTCCCGGCCCCAATTTTCCAGGCTCCGCCCGACTGGGGTCAGGGCGAAACGGAGGAAAATCGAAAACCGAGAGGCGCACACCGATGACCAACTCAGGACATTCCGATCGAACAGCGCGAATCACCTCGCGGAGAAATCGCGAGCGTCCGGGTAAATCCCCGCCGTACGGTCCGGGACGATCGAATGCCGAGAGGAATTCATGTCCCAGATACCCATGGCAGGCCTTGATATCGACAAATTGAAAACCCACATCGCGTGCCATCCGGGCTGCCTCGACGTAGGCATCGATGAGTGGGGCAATGTCTTCGTCCTTGAGAACGACCGAATCATCGCGGGGATCGATGCCGAACTTTTCATCCAGCACGGGATGGTGATACACGATCCGCGGTTCTGTCCGATCCTTTCGATTGGGGCGGCAGAAGCGGCCGGAATGCGTTAACTGGAGCCCTACAAAGAGGTCGTCCGTCGCACGCTCTCCGAAGCACTCACGATGGACCTCGCGAAGTCGGCCGAGGAGATGCCGCATCGCTTCCTTGTTTTCCGGCCGGTAATAAAGCTGGTTGGGATTGGCCCGGCCATCGCGCCGGACAGCGAACGCCTCCCCACCCCAGATGAGTTTCGCTCCCGAGGCGCCGAAGTGTTCCCATCGCCGAATGGTGTGCTGGCTGGGCTGACCGTCCGGGGTTCCATCCCAGCCTTCCATGGGGTGGATGCACCAGCGATTTCCGATTCGGAAGTCGGCCACCTCGAATGGCTGGGCTAGCGGGGAGCCTTCCGCAGCGGACAACGGTCGATCATCCACCGGTAATTCGTACCCCAGAGCCGCGATACGGTCGCGAAGTTCTTGCGGGGACTTCAGGGACGCTATTTTCACGAAGTCGGCGCTCTTCGATTGCATATCTTGGCAGCCCTTCCTGTTGCTGTCTTTAACCCGACATTGAATCCCGCATCGTTCCAGGACGCAGGCACCCGGATGTGCGTATTAACTGACAGGCCCTCTGGCGACCGTCAGACGTAGCGTTGCCGGTGCGTCATCCGCCCTGCTGCCCGGTGATCCGCGCGATCTCGGCTTCCACGCTCGCAATCTCTTTGCTCAGCGTTTCAATTTCCCGGGGGTCGTCCGGCTGCTTTTTGGCTCCCGCCAGGCGTTGCTGAAGCTCCCGCAAGCGTTTCCGGAGGGCATCGAGTTTCCGGGCATCCCGCTTGTTGAGATTTTTGTCCATCTTGCTCATTGTAACCTTTGCCTCCTTTGTCGCATTGGCCCCCGCCGAAGTTACGTCCGTTCTCCCACGCCATCCATTGATTTTAACTTTCGCTGGACCCATTCGATGGCCGCTTCGCGCGATGGGAGGAGCCCGTCCAACTGGGCACGGCGCACTTCCTGAAGGATTTCCCGATAAATGGGCCCCGGTGGCAATCCCAAGGCGTGGAGGTCGTCTCCCTTGAGAAGCACGGGGGGATTGAGTTTTTCAGGCGGCCACTGCAGCCGTTCCCGACACCACTCAAAGCCGGTAAGATCATGCGTCCCTTCCTGAATGGCCCGGGTTTCTGCCAGTTTGAGAAGATCGTGAATCCAGGGGGAGATGAGTAGGGATTGCACCTCCGACCAAGGCCTGAGATGCGCCCGATCGAGGGCCTCCTCGTGTTCGACCAACCAGACAATTTTGTCCGTGACCTGGTTCGACATGCGCAGCCTTTTGCAGATGGGCGACAGTTCGCCCGGTTCAACCAGCTTCCTGGCCACCGCCGCAAACGCCACGGGAAAGTCCGGATCCGGTAACGCCCCAAGAATGCGGAGGTTGAGCTCCCAGACCGATTCCCTCTCCTGCGTATCAGGCTTGAATTCTGGCAGGAGGACGTCCAGAAATCCCAGTTCTCGAAAGAGACGCAACCCTTCCACACGCCCGGGAGCCACAAAAAGCCGCTCCAGCTCCATGAGAATCCGCTCTTGACTCACCTCGCGGATCTGGTGAACGAGATTGCGAATGGCGGCGGCTGTGTGGGGATCGAGGGCAAATTGAAGCTCTGCGACGAACCGTACTGCACGGAGCATCCGGAGCTTATCTTCCGCAAACCGTTGGTAGGGGTCGCCGATCGCACGAATGATTCGCTGCCGGATGTCATCGACGCCCCCCACGTAGTCGATCACACGATCTTCGATGGGATCGTAAAACAGGCCGTTAATGGTAAAATCTCTCCGCAGTGCGTCCTCGCGGGGGGATGAGAAGACCACCCGGTCCGGGTGACGGCCATCGCTGTAGCCCAGATCGGATCGAAAGGTGGCCACCTCGATTTGGCCGGCGCCTTTCGGTCCGTTGACCGTGATGACTCCGAAGGCTGCGCCGACGGCAAATGTCCGCCGGTGTCCGAAAATCTGCCGTACCTGGTCGGGCAGGGCATTGGTCGCGACGTCGTAATCTTTGGGGGTGCGACCGAGAAGTTGGTCACGGACGCATCCCCCCGCCCAGTAGGCGATGAATCCCGCGTCACGGAGTTGCCTCACCACCCAGACGGCAAACTGACGCTGTTTTTTGGGATCGAGCTCAGGCGGCATGCTGCTTCTGACGGCTAAAATGAAACGGAAGGGCAGGCTTCCCGACTTGCCGGGCGAACATTAAAATGATAAATGACAAGCGGTGAAGAACCCAGCCCGACGGCCTGGCGCCCGATGCGCCTGGCAATTGGCAACGCGACCAGGTGGAGGAGCGTTACAGGTCGGCGGCATCAGACGGCTGGGATGTCCAATGCCCTGGTGGCGGAACTGGCAGACGCGCATGGCTCAGGACCATGTGGGGGAAACCCCTTGGAGGTTCGAATCCTCTCCAGGGCATCTTGGGGTATTTACGGGAGTTAGGCATAGGAAAGCAAATTGATGTAAAGTGATGCACAGAAACAACTTAAGCTAAAGTGTGCCCGAGGGGCTAGTTCGCGTTTTGTATCCCTTTGTACATCCTTGTATGCACTTGCGGGGCCACTTTTAGGTCCACCGCTCGATCTGGGGGTGCCCATTCTTCACTAATCGCTTTGTCAATATCCGCTTGTCTGATTTGGAAGTAGTGGCCGCGGGCCACATCCGCTGTGTGACCAATCCACTCATATACCGCGGCGGGTGGGAATCTAGCCAAAAGATCCATTTCAGCGCTTGATCGGAGATTCTGCCAAAGTTTGGGCCACGGGGGGACGCCGGCTCTGATAATCATCCGCTTGAGTTGTTCCCGAAGGTTGACCGCCTTCCAGTTCCCTCGATCCCCACTTTTTATGGAGTCCCGTTTACGAAGCTCTTCGAAGATATGAGTCTTCCCCTCTGCTTGTTCCCACAGGGCCTCCAGATGTGGTCGGATCGGAAGAAAGACAGGAACCATTCGGAAGGGTTTGCCCTGCTTGGCTGTCTTGGGTGACGGCACGCGAATAAGCGAACGCTCCCAATCGACACAATCCCAGGTCATACTGAATGGCTCACTGGGCACTCGCACCCCCATGTACCGTGCCATGGCTAGCAAGAGCTTCCACTCCAAACTTGGGGCCCGCTCGATGAGCGTTTCAATGATTCCAGCGGGTACATAGACCCGACGGTCGCGATTCACTTGGGAACCCTTTTGGACGCCATCAAACGGGTTGTGTGTGATGATCTCCCGTTTGATAAAGTCGCGGTAGAGGGTGCCCGCCCATGAAAGATGCTTAGCCGCCGTGGCTTCGGAGAGGCCTCGACGCCCTGCCCTGGTTTGTGCCTCGTAAAGTAACCACCGCTTGTAGTCCTCAACATCTGCAACCCTAACCGATCCCAAGGGCCGATCTTCGCCGAAGAAGGTGATCAAGTATCTAAAGGCCTGGTGAATGTTAGAGAGAGTCCACGCGGCATAGTGTTGCGATCTCTCCAAAAACTCCGTAGTGGCTTGCCCGAGTGTCACTTGACGGACGGATTCCAGTAAACCTGCTTTCTGGAGTTTGGCGACAAACTCAGGGTGCAGGTTTTCCAACCAGGTTTTCACTTTAGGGTCAGGGGGAAGGCCCCACTCCGTAGCATCGATAAGCCGGGAGGTTACCGCGAAAAGTTGGTTGGCCACGCGCTCGCTACACTTTCCGAAGCGGAGGCTCTTTCGTTCACCTTCCCGAGTGTACCAGCGGATGCGCCACCCCTTACTATCCTTGGTTAATGTAGCCATCAACCCTGCTCCTGCTTTAACTCGTCAAACGCTTCAGAAACAATCACCAACCGAAAGTATCGCATCAGGGTTTCGGTGTGCTTTAATGACAAGCCTCTGCCGGCAAGTAGCCTGTACAAGGCTGGGCGAGATATCCCCGTTTCCCGAGCGATCTGGCTGTAGCTTTTGCCGCAGGAAAGAATGCAGTCGCGAAGAGCTTTGTGGATTGACTTCCAGGTCTTGGCCATAGGTGTTCAGTCTCCAATCTACTTCCTGAGTATTGTAACAGTAATGATACATTCTGGGAAGGGTGGTAGAACCCG
>NZ_JACIYL010000226.1 GCF_014359955.1 Thermogutta sp.
GAGGTGCATTTTCAGCCACGGGGGGAACGGATAGCGGCGCCGGGAAGGGGAAAAGGCAGGTCAAATGTGGGTCACCTTGGGAGAAATGCACCGAGAGCCCTCCTGCCGTGATCTTTGACACCCGTCCGATAACCGCCTGCGCCTGTGGCATATCTCCCCTTTTCCTCTCCCGGTGGGGGCGCGGACGTCCACACGGGTTCGCGCGGGAGTGAGGTTCAACCCGGAGGGACGTGCTTGTCAGGTGCATATTCGGAGGGACCCGCTCGTCGGGTCCGCCTCTCGGAGGGACCCGCTTGTCAGGTCCGATGAATACCGATTGATGACCCATGCCGCTTCGCCGGGCACGACAGGCGTGCCCCTCCGGACGATCGGAGGGACGTGCTTGTCACGTCCGCTTCGCGATGTTGGACTATCCGTTGTTATTCCCTGGGCACGACAGGCGTGCCCCTCCGACCTGTTTGAAGGGACCTTTTTCGGAGGGACCTGCTTGTCAGGTCCGATGAATACCGATTGATGACCCATGCCGCCTCCCCGGGCACGACAAGCGTGCCCCTCCGACCTGTTTGAAGGGACCTTTTTCGGAGGGACGTGCTTGTCACGTCCGCTTTTCGTCCTTTCGGACATCCCATATGTCCGACCGAATTCCAACTCCTTGGTTCACGTACCGGTTCAACTGCGGGCCGATTCATGAATCGCCCCTACCCAGTGTGCCCGTGGCTTGGGGTGGATTTTTGTAACAGTGGGAACGGGTCAGGCCTCCGCCGGTATTCCCCATTTCCCAGGCGATTCTGTACACTGAAAGAAATGGCCAGAAATCGATATCCCTAGGACTTTCCCAGGATATTCCATTTTCAACCGCCCTATGACGGGGTAACGATAGCATATGCACGAGAAAGATTTGCCGAAAGAAGTCCCCGGTCCGATCGGTCCCACGGAAACCCGGTCCGGATTCAGCATCCCGGTGGCGGATCGCGTCCTCCGTTTGCCGCCGTATCTGTTTGCGCGGATCAATAAACTCCTTTACGAGAAACGTCGCGCCGGCGCCGATGTGATCGACCTGGGAATGGGAAATCCCAGCGATCCCCCGCAGGATATTGTGATAGAAAAGCTCGCCGCAGCCGCTCGGGATCCGGACAATCATGGCTACACCGAATCGAGGGGGATTCTGAACCTCCGCCGGGAGGTAGCTTCCAAGTACTTCAAACAGTTCGGAGTCCGATTGGATCCCGAATCTGAAATCATCGTGTGCCTGGGTTCAAAGGATGGATTCAGCCATCTTTGCCTGGCTTTGTTGGGGCCAGGAGATACGGCCGTCGTGCCGGCCCCGTCTTATCCGCCCCATGTGTACGCGGTCATTCTGGCAGGCGCCAGCACGATCAGTCTGGATGTCACCAAGCCGGACGAATTTCTGTCGCGTCTCGCTTTCGTCTGCGAGAACATTTTTCCGCGACCAAAGGTCGTCGTGGTCAACTTTCCTCACAATCCTACCACAACCGTCGTGGAAGCCGACTTCTACCATGAACTGGTGCGACTGGCCAAGCGATACGGCTTTCTTGTGGTCAGCGACCTGGCCTACGCGGACGTCACGTTTGACGGCTACCGGGCGCCGAGCTTACTGGCCGTTCCTGGCGGACGAGATGTGGGCGTGGAACTCACCACGATGAGCAAAGGTTACAATATGGCGGGCTGGCGGGTGGGATTCTGCTGCGGAAATGCGGAGATGGTGCGGGCTCTCGCCACCGTCAAGACTTATTACGACTACGGCATGTTTCGCGCGATTCAGGTGGCGGCCATTGTCGCTCTGCGGCACACGGATGCCGCCGTTGAGGCCCAAGCCCGCGAGTACCAGCGGCGACGCGATGTCCTCTGCGAAGGACTGGAACGGCTGGGGTGGCCCATTGTTCGCCCCAAGGCGACGATGTTCGTGTGGGCGAAAATTCCCGAACCCTGGGCCAGCCAGATGTCGTCGTTCGACTTCGCGATGAAACTGCTGAAAGAAGCCGACGTGGCTGTCAGCCCCGGCGGCGGTTTTGGCGCAGCGGGCGAGGGATATCTGCGACTGGCGCTGGTCGAAAACGAACACCGCCTCCGCCAGGCCGTTCGCCAGATCGGGCGGTGTCTCGGACAGGCGCAAAGCCAACCACCCGCGCGAGTCGCCGGGAACTGACAGGAACCGTTGGGAAAGACAGAAGCAAACGCCTCAACTTGAGGTCGCGGCTCGGCTCTGCTTATTCTGCTCTTGATACCGCGCCCGAATTTCCTCAAGTTCTTTACTGAGCCGGTAATGGAGAGGACTTTCCGGTCTCAGGTGCTTCAAGAGAGATTCGGCCCGTTTCAGCTTCTTTTCGTCCACCGGACCTTTAGAGAACAACGAGTTCCAACTGTGGGCAACCTGTTGTTCGGTAAGCAAGTGTGACCTCCCTTGTTCTGGAGACACGTAACCGACGCTATCAGCAAAACAACCCCCTGAAAAACGCTGATAGCGATTCATTGCTATTATATCGTCACAGCCTCGCCGGTCCACTCGCACAGAGTCCGCACGCGGAGCGTTGCAGCATCGTTCCTGAATTCTCGGCAGGGCTGTCGTTCGCGGAGGGGTTTATTATTCTACGCGGATGTCTTCGGTCGCGTTCGCACGCCGCTCACGTGCGCAATCTATCCACAGAATCCGCGCGGATTGCAAAGCTGTGGTGGCAGGCGCGACCTGTGATCGCCGACAGTCAGAACATTCCGCCACAGTGTGCAGACCCAGCGGTGCTCCCGAAAGAGCCTGCACTTGGGTAAATTGGGGTCAATTCTGTGGTGGATTGGGTAAGACGTGTCGTCCCTGTCCCCAGAGGCTGTTTCACTTTCTTAACACAGGGGAGGTGTCTCATGGTCAGCCGTCGGAGTGCCGAGTTTCTGGTCGTCGCTGTGGGCTGGATGCTGCTCTTCCCACCAACTGGATATGGAGCATCCGCCTCTGCCCCGAGCAAACCCAACGTCCTGTTCATCGCGATTGACGATCTCAATGATTGGACGGGCTTTCTGGGCGGCCACCCACAGGCAAAAACGCCGAATCTGGATGCCCTCGCCAAACAGGGGATGATTTTCACCCGCGCGTATTGCACAGCTCCGGCGTGCAATCCTTCCCGAACAAGCCTGTTGTGCGGCGTTTTGCCTTCCTCGTCAGGCGTCTATCACAATGACAATCCCTGGCGCCCGCAACTTCCCGATACCATCACCGTGTTCCAGCATTTCATGGCTCACGGTTACAAGGTGTACGGAGGAGGAAAGCTCTTCCACAATGTTTTCAATGATCCCCAGTCGTGGGAAGTGTACTGGAACCGGCCTGGTGATCCGGTGCCGCCCAATCGACCTGTCAACGGCATTCCCAATGCGGCCCATTTTGATTGGGGGCCCCTCGACGTGGATGACGCCGCGATGGGCGACACCAAGCTGAGCGACTGGGCGATCGAATTCCTCAACCAGAAGCACGACCGCCCGTTCTTTTTGGCCGTCGGATACATTCGTCCGCATTTGCCCTGGTATGTGCCGCGACCGTACTTCGATGACTTTCCCCTTGCGAACATCGTTCTTCCTCAGGTGAAGGAAGACGATCTGGATGACGTCCCGCCGCTGGGGAAAAAGATGGCCAACCCGCAGGGGGACCATGCCCGGGTGCTGGCCACCCACAACTGGGAAAAAGCCGTTCAGGGCTACCTGGCCAGCATCGAGTTTGTGGATCGGCAGGTGGGCCGGTTACTGGATGCCTTTCAGAAAAGTCCTTATGCGAACAATACGATCGTGGTTGTGTGGGGAGATCACGGCTGGCATCTGGGGGAAAAACTCCACTGGCGAAAATTCACACTGTGGGAAGAGGCCACCCGTGTGCCGCTTATTATCTGCGTCCCGGGCATGACGCAGCCAGGAAGCCAGTGCCCTCGCACCGTGAGCCTGCTTGACCTCTATCCCACCCTGTGTGAGTTGTGCGACCTTCCCATCCCAGAACACGTGGAAGGCAAGAGCATTGTGCGGCTCCTCAAGCAGCCGGATGCGCCCTGGGATCGACCGGTCATCACCACGCACGGCTATATGAACCACGCGGTACGCTCGGAGCGCTGGCGCTACATCCGCTACAGCGACGGGACGGAGGAACTCTACGACCACGAGAAAGACCCGATGGAATGGACCAATCTCGCCAACGATCCCGCTTACGCTGAAGTCAAGGCGGAGCTGGCCCAATGGCTGCCCAAAGTCAATAAACCGGAAGGCCCCAAAGCCAGGCCTCAGAACAACCAGCGCCGAGGTGGCCGCGCTCTGCCGCCCGAGAGTGCTTCCTGGCCGGAAGGTCTCCGCGCGTATTTTGCCCAGGAATGGTTCGGCGAATTTCAGCCGTGAAGGGGCTCAGCCCTCTTCAATGACATTCCAGCCCATCAGCCGGGCCAGGTGGTAGGCGCTTTGCAGGTGATCCCCGTAAAACACGACCCGGTGGAGGAGCGTCATTGCGTCCTCCGTCTGGAGCGCACTACTCCAGTTGGCCACCATTTTCGCGGCGTCGCGGACTTCGCTGACCAACTGCGTGCGACATCCGTGGACCGATTTTTCCGGCACTTCCACGATCTTGGCGGTGGATATCAGTAAGGTATCCAGATTGACGAACTTGGTTCGGGTGATGACCTCGCCCACGCGGTACTGCACTTCGGGGACACATCCACTTCCGCCGACTTCCGAATGCCCGCGGAGCAGGTAAGGATGCTCGGGGCCATCGATGCTGTCCAGCTTCAGCGGCCCGGTGCAGTGAGCGGTCCAAAGCACATTGCGCGACGTGTCGAAGGTGGCATTTCCCTGGAAGCCGGGTTTGTCAAACGCATAACGGAAGATGAGCATCGTGAGGAGCGAATCCATGTCGCCCTCGCAGGCAGCCGGCAATCCGCGATCGCGCAAGCGTGCAAAGCCGAGGCAGGGGAATCCCCTTGGCAACCAGCCCATGCACGTTCCCACCGCCAGTCCCTGAGCCTGGTACTTGTCCATCAACCGGTTGAGAGCCACACTCACCCGCGCGGCTTTCACAATGTCTTCTTCGGTGGGTTCGACGATCTGCTTGGCGCCTTTGATCCACCGCTGGGCTTCTTCGCGGACGGCGTCCTCTTCCACCGCTGCCATCATTTCGTCGAACGCTGCCTGCTCGACGGCCAGAACTTCTGCCCCGAGACGCTCTTTGATCAGTTCCGGGGAACAGGCCGGGGCTGTTCCCCGCGCCGGCGGGAAGAGGAGAATCCGCGTCTGCTTGAGGAGCGGAATGACCCGCAACAGGCGCACGGCGTGTTCCAGTTCGGCCAGGTCGCTCGTCGCGAATAACGTGACGCGATGTCCCGCCCGCTGCCAACGGTGGGGATACATCCAGTCGTGCCCACTGGCGGGAAGCGAGAAGACGATCATCGGATGCCGGGCTTCCAGGATCGGACCGACCAGCCGGGTGAGCGCAAAGCAACTGAGGTTGATGGCGAGAATGGGAGTTCCCTCTCCGATGGTTCCCAGGAAGTTTTTGGTCTGTTCGGCGTTCTCCGATTTGCCGTGGATCAGCTCGACATTCCCGAGTTTCTGCTCGACCTCTTTGAGGACCTTCTGCATCTGTTCCACATGAGGCGGATCCGTGTTCCAGCCGCGATCCACCGGCCCCGGTGCGCCTGACCAGAGAACGCCAATCCGCACTTTTTCTGGTCGCTGGGCGGGAGCTGCCTCCGATGCCCACGTGTAACTCCAGCTCGCAGATGCCGC
>NZ_JACIYL010000227.1 GCF_014359955.1 Thermogutta sp.
GCTCGAGAAGCCAACCATCTACCCCGCACCCGGGATGCTCTGAGTGTTTGCAGTTTCGTCTCATCAACTGAGTGCGAAAAGCGATGTATCCACCCGGTTTAATGGCCTGCCCATTCGGCAGTCGGTTCCTGGGCAACTGTTGTGCTTTGGCAAATCCGATGCCTTTCTGGTGGTGAAGTTCCAATTTCCTCTCCACAATTCCTAATCGCAAGCCCAAGGTAATTCTACCCCATTTAACAGCCGAAACCAGCCCGTTTTGCCTTCTACCCCGGTTATGGTTGCCTGCCAATCGAGCACATTCCCTCCTTTGCGCACTCTGCGCCGGAGGCCTCCCCGGGGCTAATTCTCAGGATCGGATGGGCGGATTTTTGTCGTTATAACGGCTATGACGGCTAGACCGAGCCAGGAGAGGATCCACAACACCGCTCCCGCCGGAATGACAGGTCCGAGCCGAACCTGTGGCAGGCAGACCTTGAGGAAAAGCCCGCCACTGAAACCGACTATCCCCAGCAGAAACCCGGTGGCAACGACATTGAGGCCGCGGAATTTTCCGCACAGCCCAACAAGTCCGCACAGGATGAGTGCAACGGCGTGGTAAAACTGGTACCGCACGGCCAGCTCAAACTGCCGGACCTCCGCCAGTCCCCAGTTCCCTTTGAGGACGTGATCCGCCACTGCGGCCAAAACCACGCTGAGGCCTGCCAGAATCGCGCCGCAGGCAATCCAAAAACGGCTTCTGTCAGTCACGGAAAGTACTCCTGGGAACGAAATTGGCCAATTGGCCCACCAGAATCTGTCGCTCTTTTACGAATGGCAACAGTTTGCTACAACAACGTCCAACCTGGCGGAAAGTCCGCAAGAAAGACACCGAATCCCTGGAGCGGCACAGACACGCTCAATCGAGCCGTCGCTCCGCCCGCAAGGGATTGAAACTGCCTTCGATTCGCCGAAGGTATATAATACGCTTTAAACAGCGGCAGCCCATAGGGGTGCGAAAACAGCACCCTGTGGGATGCGGAACATGACGGACGCTGGGCGAAGACCGCAGAGTCGATGCTAACCCGAGCCCGCACACCAGGCCAAACTCGGAGGGAAAGCAGCAGTTTCCCCGGGAGGAAACAACCGCGGATCGTGACAGGTACTAGCGAGATCACAAAACGGAACATTGACGGATGTAACAGCTGGAAACCGCGACAGCTCCCGTGCAGGGGTGCCACCCTGTCCCAAACAGAAAACATTCCAGCGCAACGTATTCAGCTTCTGAGCAAGAATGACTACTGTTCTGATATTCTTACTCGTATTGGCAGTTCTCGGGCATCTAACCATTTGGGCGGCGCTGTGGAATCGACTCCACGGTTTTGGCCTCTCGTTCGGAATTTGTAGCTGGATCACGGCGCTGCTCGTCGCGGTCGGGGCCGTCGTACCGACAACCCTGGTCATCCTTATATTAGAGGGAGAGCTACCCCTCTTGTTCCTCACTCAAAGTGACATTGAACACTCCCAGGTCGGTCTGTATGGAGCCCTGGCCGCCAACGCCTACATTGGCGCCTGCCTTCTGGCCCTCCCGTTTGCCATTGGATGGCGGATCTGGCGGAACCTCCGACAACCTCCCCGGGTGTTGAAAGCCTCGGCAAATGAGCTTCTATTCGATCTTGCGCCGGCCTTGAAATCCCGGCAGGGTCTTCGCGCCAGGGCCCGTGCAGGTGCCATCCAATTCCTCGCTCTGGTGCGTCGGAGGAAGGCATTATCCCGCACAACCAGCCGGCGAAAGGCTGCGCAACAGGGCATCGCCCCCTCCAATCCCGAGCAGTTGTCCGGTGACGCGTCTGCCGCGGGAGGAGTCGAACAACACACGGGAACACTGCAAACAGGATGCTCTGGGATCCGCTTAGAGGCCGGGCAAACCAAAATTTCGGAAGTTGTTTTTCACAAAAACACGTCGAAAAGTCCGCCGCCCAGGCGTCACCCTCCCAGCAATCTCCTGCTTTTACCAGGTAATGAATCTCTCGCGTGTCAGCGCGTTGATCTGGCCCTTTCATTGCCTGGCTTGCCTCCGGCCCTGAATGGTCTGCGGATTGTCCAGCTCACCGACCTCCATTTCGTGGGAAGGATTCCCGATGAGTTTTACGAACTCGTGGTGGAGCACAGCAATCGGCTTGAGCCCGACATGGTCGTGATCACGGGAGATATCGTCGATCGCGCGGAGTGCATTCCGCAGGCGCAAAAGATTCTGGCACCCCTCCAGGCCAAATTGGGCGTCTTTTTTATCCTGGGCAATCACGACCTTCGCGCAGGGGTGCAGAACGTTCGCACAGCCCTTACCGAGATCGGCTTCAAAGACGTGGGCGGGAAGGTGGAACAGTTCACTCTTAACGGGACGGCCGTCCTGGTGGGCGGAAATGAGCTGCCGTGGTTGGGACCCGCCCCATCTTACCCCCGTGATGATTCGCTGGATCAGACGCCCAACTTCCGGCTTTTGCTGGCCCATACACCGGACCAGTTCTACTGGGCCATTCGCAACAAGATTCACCTCATGCTCGCCGGCCACACACACGGTGGACAGGCGTGCCTGCCGTGGCTGGGGCCCATCATCGCCCCCAGTGCTTACGGCATTCGCTACGCCCAGGGGTTGTATTACAAACCACCCACGACGATGTACGTGAGCCGGGGCATCGGCGGTGAATTCCCTCTTCGCTACTTCTGCCCTCCTGAGCTGACCTGCCTGACCCTGTTAAGCGAAACGTCGGGTTCCGAACCCCGGCCGATTCGAGTATGCTGAATCCCTAACAAGCTTGGCAGAAAAGCAGCTTCGTTGGGCAGTCGTGGGTTCTGTCTCGCATGGAAGGAGGAGTTTGCTATGTCCTCGGCACAACCGACCGGAGACCAGGAATTTGGTTTTATCGGGATCGGCCAAATGGGCCAGGCGATGGTCGCCAACTGGCTCGCTTTGGGATACCGCGTCCGAGTGTACAATCGAACACGCGAAAAGATCCTTCCCCTTCTCCAACAAGGAGCGATTGAAGCGGCCTCACCCGCCGAGGCGGTCGTCCCAGGCGGATTGGTCATGACCTGCGTCTCGGACGATCACGCCTTGCTTTCCATTTTTGAGGAGGACGAAATATTTCGGCGACTCGGCCAGGAGGGCGTCCACGTCTCGATGAGCACCATTTCCCCACGAACCGCCCGCGTCCTGGCCGACAAACACAGCCAGTTGGGTGGAACGTACCTGGCCTCCCCGGTGATGGGCCGTCCCGATACCGTGGCCGCCAAACGCCAGACTTTCTACATATCCGGACCGGCAGCGGCTCGCCAGCGCGTCAAGCCCCTGCTTCAGGCCATCAGCCGCCAGGTGCTGGAATTGGGGGACGGTCCCGAAGCCGCCCACGTGGCCAAACTTGCCTCCAACTTTCTTATCGCAACAGTCGTGGAGTCGCTCTCTGAGGCGTTCGCATTCGTCGAAAAGAACGGTTTGCCACCGCAAACCTTTTTCGACACGATCACCGAATTCCTTTTCGACTGTTTCATCTACAAAGGATATGGCCGACATCTCTTGAGCGGTCAATTCCGTGATCCCCTCTTTCGGCTTCAGCTTGGTTTGAAAGACATCAATCTTTCCCTTCAGTCGGCCACCGAATCGAGAACGCCGATGCCGTTTTTGAGCGTTCTGCGTGACCGCTACCTTGCCGCTCTGGCCCAGGGATACGGCGATTGGGACTGGACAGCCATTGCTCTCGAGGTACGACGTCAGGCAGGTCTGCCACCGTCGCAATGAGCGATTTTTTCGCGTCCGATCCGAGAGTGATCCTGCGGTCTTTCAGTGGGAGGGCGAGTCGAACCAGCCGGGAAGTCCGCGAAACATCACATGGAGGCCGCCTACAAGAATGAAAGCGAAGAGGGTCCAGTTCAGCTTGTCCAGAAGCCCTCCCATCACAACCCACAGCAGCACCGCCAGAAGACAAGACACAAAAAAGGCGTAGGCCGCCACCGCGGAGTTTGCGTCGGTCCTTCCCAGTTGTTTTCCCGTTTCCATCATCACAAAGGCCGCCACCGCTCCCAGGACGAGGCGGTGTGTGTCGGAAAGCCGGTCCAGCCATTCGGCAAGATGCCCGCTGTCGAGGAAATCACTCGAAACGAGAAACACGAGAATGACGATGGGGAGCAGTCCCCCCACCGCGCGGCGAATGGCCCCCGACGTGGTTTTGGCGCACCGAACCAGAAAAAACAGGAGCGAAACCAGATAAAAGAACAGGCCAATGACAACGGCCGGATACATAATGTACACAAAAAACGCACGCAGAATGTTGCGGATTGATTCCATGGCGACCTCCCGGCCGGCCATTTTATCATCATCGATTGACAAAAGCGACAAACAGGAAACCTGCTTGCGAAGGCCTTTCCCGGTCAACGCTCCACGGTGAGTAAATACCAGGTTGCCGGCTGGTTGCCCAGCGTCACCTTCCAGCCGGCGTCTGTGGCCAATGCCTGGAAGACCATGCCCAGTGGTTTGCCGTTTGCATCCAGTGGTTGGCAATCAATGCGCTTCGCCTTCCATCCTTTCAGTTCCAGTTCACCTCGCACCACCTCAATCACGGTTGGCGCTCGCCCCCAATCTTCCAGACTCGTACGATCGGTATTCCACCGCTGGGCCGTATTTTCCACCCGAGCAGTGGCGCTTACCAGGAGACGACCAGCTTCCGCAATGGGCTGATCATCCAGCGCGCACACGGTGATGCCCGCGAAATCATTCGCCACCTTCATGTCAACCTGGGAAGGCCGGTCCGGAATCTCTTTAAGGTGTCCGACGACAGCCTTCCACCGGGGGCTGTCCACCACGACAAGGCCTGCCGATCGGTTTTTCGTACACCATTTGATTTGACCGGTATCGGCGATGATCGGATTTTCATCAGAAGAAGGAATCGGAGTAAACGGCGGCCCGTCAAACGACGCCACCCGCACCGCGTGCTTGAGCGGTAAGGCCAGAGGAAAGCCCGGCGTGAAAAACGGCATCAGGTCCCGACGGCCTGTCAAGCGGATACTTTCCCGTACCTGCTCTGGCGTATAGGTCCTGGTCACCACTTCCCTGGCCGTTTGCACGTCTCCGCGAAGAAATGCCAGACTGCACGCCGCCAGTTGTGTCATTTTCACCGGATCAAACGCGAGATCGAAATGCCCCGCAATCCGCGGTTCTTTTCCCACCACTTCCTGATGCATGAGCGTGTACCAGAAAATTCCATCCCAGTCCTGAAATGCGCCGTAGGCAGCCAGAATGGGGATGCCTTCGCAGGCATATTGATGGGGAAACGGATGATTGACCTCCGATACCGTATAGGGTTTTCCGACTACTGGCGTCCGCGCGAGCTGAACAACCGTGGAATGCAGGGGATCCACCACCATGGGCGTATTTGGAATTCGGAAGCCTACCGTGCGCCCGGTCTGCGGATCGCGAATATACGAGGGATGCTGCCAGTACACGTGGCCGTCCACAACATCGAGGAGAGACGTTCCCACCACGATTGGATAACCTGTGTGCCCGTGTCCGTGATCACTATTTCCAATGAGAAGCTGTTTTACACCAATCTCCTCTTTTAAGTACCGTTTCATACTCAAGAAATATTCCTTTTCCACTGCCATGTAGAACTGGGCTTCTGTATGAAACCGCAACGGCGAGGCCTTGGCAAATTCCGCCGGACGAAGTCGGGGGATGAGCTCCCCTTCACCGACCCCGGCCTCCGCAGCAATCTGTCTGCGGACTTCC
>NZ_JACIYL010000228.1 GCF_014359955.1 Thermogutta sp.
GTCCGAAGTACCGGGCACCTCGTTCGCGGCGGTTCGAGAGTCGGCTCTTGGGCTGGGCGTTTCTTCGTCTCCAAGCCACTCCTCTTCTGGAGAAGTTTCAGGGATTTCGCTCTCGTGGGTCTCCCGGTCGGTCTCTCCAGGATTCGTTGCCGGGACTCCGCCGTCCTCAGGGGCGCCGGGTAGAGTTTCTTCATCCCTTTTCAAAAGCCGCTTTTTGTCAAGCGCCGATGAGGGGGCATTGGGGCCGGCTGAGCCTGCGGGTAACTCGTCGCCGCTCATTTGGTTCTCGAATGCGAGACTGTCGTTCTCCAGGTTTTGGACGGCGGCTCGCAGATTGTCAATACAACGGCGGAAATAAATAGCTGTGGCGACTCCCAGGGCGAGGTTCAGTGTCGCCATAAGAATGAAGCTCAGCCACAGACCCAACATGGCGCTGCACCCCGGTTTTCAGGAGGCCGGGAATTTACGTTGTCTGCTTTTTCCGCGAGTTCCGGGTTGGGGCGGAACTCCGCCGCTTGATCATGAGAATCCCCGCCATACCCTGATCGGTGGAGGTTCGCTCTTCCAGAATGCCCTGGGCCTTCTCGACGAGCGTTTTGACGGGCAGGTGGAGATGGCTGCTGATCATCGGCAGAAGTTGTGTTTCCCAAAGGGGACGCTGCTGGACATCTTTCGCCTGACGGACGGCGGCCGTGGCCACAACGAGAACGGAGCCCTCGGGCACCGACCAGCGATGGGGGGTATATCCGGACTCGGGATCGACGCCGAGCAGCGCTCCGCTGGGAGGTACAACCCGATGACGCTTGGGCGTGATCAGAACGGCATGGATAGTTCCGGCGGAGGCCATGCGGAGACTGGAGCCGCGGGGATCGATCAGGCCACAGAAGATGGCCGCAGCCTGGTCCCCGGCCGATCCTGTCCACAGCGTCAGGTTGAGTTGCTCGACCAGTTTTCCCGGATCTTTGGCGTACTGGCACAGCGATCGCCACGCACTCCGCACGGACGTCAGGACAAGGGTGTTGCGCACGGAATCGTCCGGCATTTCACCCATTGCAAAGTGGATGCGGCCATCGCGACCGCAGCACCAGTCGTAAAAGGCGCCGCCCAGCCGGTCGGTCTCAAGCCAACCCGCAAACTCCCATCCTTCCACGAGCGGGGAAATGACCGGTAACTGGCTGCGGAGGAGGCGCTGAGCCGTTTCGAGCTGCCGTCGCAGGTGGGCGGCCTGGAGAGCCGTTTGCAGGGCGGCCTCCCGCTCGAGTTCGGCTGCCACCCGACCGGCCGTCACTTCCAAAAGGTCGATGTCTCTTTCGGTAAAAGTGCGTTCTTCCTGGGCAAAGACCCAAAGTGTTCCCAAAATCGTGGTCGGTGTTGAGATTGGCAGGCACACGGCCGAAGCACATGGCTCCGGGGGACGCCAGTGGGCGATCTGGGCAGCGGTTTCCAACGCCACCGCGTGACCCAGCATGGCTTCCAGATCGGCAAGTGATTCCTTGAGTTTTCGGGGCGGAGCGAGGAGCCGATTGACTGACATCCCCCACACCGCGCGGACTTTGAGATAAGTTGTGCTCTCATCGAGCATATACACCGCAGCCGCCTGGGCTCCCACGGCGGTCGCCGCCGCGCGGAGGACTTCTTCCAGTCGTCGGGCAAGGTGCTGGGTTTCTTCGGGGTGGGGGATCAGCGGAATAGCCGCAGCCAGCTCCGCTTCACGCTCCCATAGCGCGGTCCGGGTGGCGAGGATCTCGCCCAGTATGCCTGCCACACTGCGGGCCATTTCGACGGCGGGATGGGCAGGGGAAAGCTTTTCCCTCACACGATCGGTTGGATCAATTCGGAGGTGACCAAACGGACGACGGTTGCGCTCAGGCTGGCCGCCATCCGCTTGCGGCGCGACCACGGGAACATCCTGGGGGCTAGTGGGCTCTCCCCCTGGGATAAACCGAAGAAGACAACCCGTCGCTTCCAGAAAGGAGCGACAGAATTGCCGCCATCCCGCCACGGTGCTGACGTCTGCGGAAGGCGGGGGGGTGAACTCTTCGGCAACGATGCGCAAGGATCGCGGGGACATCTCTTGCACGGTTCTCAAACCTTCGCTGGCATGGTCCATGGTGGTCATCCCTGACAATTGCTTCTCCATAGCACGCATTTATTGTGAACTATTTTCTTTTCGCAGAATTCACAAAGGCCGTCGAGCGATCTGGCCTTCTATACAATCTAGCTTGTGTAGAACTAGTAGCTATTTTGACTTTCTCAGTATTCTCATCGCCTACAGATTCACATCGGAGGCAAGACAGGAAAAGTGAAATCCCGCACACAAATGGATTGTTTGTGAAGTTTGAGAAAGATGTACAGGGTACACGAGAAATTGTGCAGTCTGTCGATTGCATTGAGTGTTGGTGTTCGGGGAAGTGGGGACACTTTCGCCAATGGGGAAGCCTTGGATCACGCGAAGAGTCTGGCGTGAAAGTGCGAGTTGTGTAGATGGTGGGGGATGTGGTGAATTGAGTCGCCGGGCCGATCGTGCCGGAGGTATCGATTTTAGCGATTATTTCTGTTTTTCTGGCAGGCTTTGGCCGATGAGCAAAATGCAGTATCGGCTCTGAACAGCCAGCCGGGCTTGGTCTATCGGCGGCAAGAGGATTGACACGGAGGCGCACGCGTGAGACGAGTGCTTTGGCGAGCAGTCACGGGCGGGATGTTGTGGGCCCTGTGCCTGGTTTTGGGAATTCGCCTTGGACCGGCGGCCGAACCGCAAACCGGCAAAAGTCTGGCCTGGATGGCGGAAGAGGGAACGAACCAGAACGCCGACCAGGAATGGCCTCTCGGTACGTGGGACAGGGCGGCCTCGCAGGGTGAGCCGATCCCCACCCAAGGCACTGCTCCCTGCTGTGAAATCTGCGGCGCCGGCTACGACTGCCCTCATCTGTGGTCATGGTACAACGGCGCGAAGATTCTCAATCGCGGTCGGGCAAGACCCAAGCTTCTTTCTGTGGACGCCCTCGGCAACGGGAGGCTCAACACCAGCGACGCCAATTTCGATGTGGCCGGCGGATATGAAACCCGTGTCCTCTATTATCTGGGTAACGATCGCGAGAACCGCGACCAGTTCATCGAGTTCGTGTATTGGGGGCTCAACGAGTGGAAGGATACGCAGGCGGTTCGTGGGGAGCGCGTCACCTACAATTCCGACTTATTTGGGGGCACCCAGTTTACCGCGGGTGACCTGTTCTCTTTCTACGGTTTGCTCGACTTCAACTACGCGGACACACATCAGATTCGTTACGAGTCGGAAATCAACAATTTCGAGTTGAACTGGTGGTTCAAGCCGAGGCCGCGACCCGACCGACTCGCCCTGCTACCGAACGGCCGGTGGCAGCGGCAATGCCAGCCGGGCATGTATTTCAACTACGCTGTTGGATTTCGCAGCCTCTCCTTCGACGAAGGTTTCACCTTTGACAGTCGGGGAACGGTGATCACCGATGGAGGACCCGAATCACTTTACGCCCGGCAGACGATCTGGACTCAAAATGACACGTTTGGAATCCAACTGGCGGGCGAACTATTGTTCCGGCGGCACCGCTTCGAATGGGGAGCCCGCGTCAAAGCGGCACCCATGTTCAACTGGGCGGAACAGTTCACCGACTTTGCCCTGGCCCATCCACCCCATCACATCACCCGTTATGCAAAGGACGACGATGTGTCCTTTATGGGTGAAGTGAGCATCGTCGCCAATTATCGCCTTTGGGATCGTGTCCGCGTGTTTGGGGCCTACGATATGATGTGGCTGGACGGAGTGGCCCTGGCGCCCGAACAGGTCGATTTCACCCTGCTCAGCCCCGGGCGGATTAACGACAACGGGACCGTGTTCTTCCAGGGCGTTTCTCTTGGATTCGATGTCGTCTGGTGACAGCGCGGCCACTTTGGGCAGAAACCGAGGGAAAGCCCCTGGCGATTGACCGGGGGCTGCTTTATTCTGTTTTTTCATGATCACGCGCTGGCCGGATGGAATCTCTGCCGAACATCGTTCGTCCGCTATGGGGCGGCTTCTCATTGCCTCCGCGCTGGCCGTCCTGGCCGGACGGCTGGCAGTACTCCTCGTTCCCGGGGCTTTGACGACCGATCCCGACAGCTATCAGCATGTTGCCCGGGAGCTGGTCACACGAGGGAGCTTCAGTCTCGACGGCCGTCCCACGGCCTATCGCCCGCCGCTTTACCCGCTGGTGCTGGCAGGGGTTCAGGCCTGCTGGGGCGACTCGTGGCGGATTGGCGTGGCGGGTCTGCATTTATTGATGGGCTGGGCCACTGCGCTGTGCGCGGCCATTCTCGCAGGCCGAATTGGTGGACTCCGCGCGGCCGTTGCGGCGGTGTTGCTGGCGGGCTTCGATCCCCTTCTCCTGCATTCCAGCCGACTGGTGATGACAGAAACGCAGAGCGCTTTTCTGGCAGTCCTGGTCGTATGGCTGGCAAGCCGGGTGGCCAACCGCCCCTCAGGTTTCGCCTGGTTGGCCCTGGGACTGCTTTTGGGCGCGTGTGCCCTGACGAGGCCCACCTTTCTCTTGTGGCCGTTTGCTGCTGGAGGTCTTGCGCTCTTGTTCACAGCGCCGGGAAAAGGCGAGAAACCTTTTCGTGAACAAATGACCTCGTCATCACTGGAAGGGCCATCCGCAGGAAATCGCACCGACGTCCCTTCGCGGAGATCACGGGGGGCTTCATCCGGGGACATACTTCGTTGGCGGTTGCGCTCCATCTCCTGGCTCGGTTTGGGGGTGATTTTGGCACTGTTGCCGTGGGGACTGCGGAATCTCTTTGTGTTTGGAAAAGTCATCATCGGGACGACTCATGGGGGATATACGTTCTATCTGGCGAACAATGACGATTTTTATCAGTTTTTGCGGAACCCCGAGGACCGCCTGGTCTGGGACGGCGCTGAGTTTAATCGCCGATGGGAGGCCACGGTGGCCACCGAGGCCGGCTCTAACGAGCTGACGGCCGATCGCCTGGCGTATCGTCGGGCATGGCAAACCGTCCGCGCCCAGCCGGGCATGTTTCTTTATGCGTGCGGGTACCGGTTGCTCCAGTTATGGCGCCCCATTCCCCACCAGCTTGACCCTCGTGAACCGCTTTCTGTGCGGCTGGCTCGATGGGGAGTGGGGGTATTCTCTCTGGTGGAATACCTTTTCGCACTGGTCGGTTTGACTTTCGTGATCAGAAAGGCTCGACGGGAAGGGGAGACCTCCGCGTGGGCCCTCGCCGTGTGGGGATTGGGTCTGGCAATCACCCTCAGCGTTGTTCACACCTTCTACTGGAGCAACGTTCGGATGAGGACGCCGCTTGCTCCCGTTCTGGCGGTGTGGGCCGCCGTGGGAATGCAGCAGTGCCTGCGAAAAGGACGCCCGAATGATGCTCGGTAATTTCCGAACAGTCTGCCGCGCGTCGTTCCGGTGCAAACAAGATGCCTCGCAAAAGGCGCGGCGGGCCGCTCGTCAGACACGGGCACGCTCACGCGCCGGAGCGAATGTCAGCCCCCAGCCGGTTCCGTGTTGACAATGTCGTCAATAAGGTCGATCGGCCTCTGAAAAGACCTTTGAAGACGGAGTTTTTCGCTCTGTTCGGTCTCATTCAGGGGAACTTTCGACCGGGGATGGCGACGGGGCGGCATGGCTCTCTTGAGCCGCCGTCTGGGACCGGAGTGCCTGCCGGGCCCGCTCGACATAGGGTTGGGCCCATTCCTTTTGTCCGTAGAGTGT
>NZ_JACIYL010000229.1 GCF_014359955.1 Thermogutta sp.
CCGGAGGTGTGGCCGTGAAATTCGACCCGCAAAACGCACACAGCGTTCTGGGTCAACTTCGATACGGCCTGATCCATCCCTATCCAACTTCCGAAAGCCGGTCTCCACTGCCGAGCATTCTGAGAGTACCAAAACACCCGACCGTAGATTCCGGATGAGTCCCGACGCGCCCAGCGATAAGGATCTTCAGTGGTTGCTTGGCCTTGACAATCGGGTTATCTAAGGTGACTGTCGCGACCTCCTCAGGTACCGTTGGTTCGGAGGACACTCCTGCAACCAGCGGGGAATCGCGCTGGTCACCGCGACACCTGCCGGCGACGGCCACATCATGTCGCAAGCCTCAGACCAGTGCCCGCCAGAACCATCCAGTACAGCCATCAATCAGAAGTTGCGCGTTGCGTCGTTTCTCGCTCCGCCCGACAAATAGGGCAGCGAGCCTCCTCCACGTGATACCGCACGTCGCGCAAGCTCACATCATCTGGATTGGCAAAATAGGCCGCCAGTCGCTCCGGGCTGGGGCACATCGCGCCCAGTTCCGCGATGACCCACCGCACCACGTCGCCCAGGGTCTTCAATTCCGGTGCTTTACTTTCGCCTTCTTTCATGATTGACTTTTCACAGAAATTTACTGCCCTCCATACAAGGTGAGAAAAACGGAGCGTTCGACATCTCGTTCCGTAACGCGCTGTCGTACCCATTCCCGAGCCTGGTGAAGCCACTGGTGAACACTCGCCGGAGGCACTCCCATGGCCTCGGCAATCTGGGCTGGACTTTGACCATGCAATGCCCGTTCATACGCCTCTTTGATCGCCAATCGCTGGGGTCTTTTTTCGCACCAGCGGCAGAATTCCGCCAGGACATCGCTGAGGAGAAGCCCCTGCCGGCGACGCCGTTCCTGCTCGATGGCATGTGTCGCCGGGGATGGTCCACTATCTTCTGGTTCGATCTTCTCGGGCATTTCCGAATCGGCGTCTTTTCTCATCGTGAGGCTGAAAAAAACCCGCCGCTCCATTGACCGCAGACGATCGATGGCGCGACTGCGGACAAGCATCCGCAACCAGCTTTCGGAGTTTCTCGGAGCCTGAAAATCCGATGCCGGGACCTTCGTCTGGAGTTCCAGCCAGATCTCCTGAAGCAGGTCGTCCACGTCGTGCACCAGGCGGGGAAAGGCTGTCCTGGCGAACCGTGCCAGCGCGGGCCGACAGCGCATAAATACATCGAGGAGTTCAGCCCCGTCCGTCACCCATCACCTCCCCAAAGAGTAGTTCTCGTCGTCGCAACTAACATTGGCGAAAGACCACCGTCACCTGTTCGGGTTGGCTTGGCTCGGCCATCATCCGTCCCAAGCGCTCCGCCTCATCCCACTGGGCGTTGATAACAAGCCGACTGGGCAGATACAGGCAGCGATCGCTCGCAATCCATGTGACCCCGGGGATCTCAGCCCAGGCCGAGCCACCCTCAACATCCCAGTGTAAGCCCTCTTTCTCCCACCGCAAGATGAGGGCCTGACAGGGAAGGTCGCCACGAATGATATGGGCCGGTGCGTAAGGGCGAACCAGAAGTTCGTCCACCAAAAAAACGGCTCGCTTCAGTGTATCACCGGTGCCGGGAACCACCACACTCCCCGTGGAATCGGGGAGCGCCTCC
Organism: Thermogutta sp.; assembly: GCF_014359955.1. GTDB lineage: Bacteria > Planctomycetota > Planctomycetia > Pirellulales > Thermoguttaceae > Thermogutta. The sequence continues at coordinate 1,648 of NZ_JACIYL010000229.1, forward strand.
CAGACGGCAGTCAAGGAACCGCCGACGGGTAACCGAAACCGCCAGCGACATCTGTCCTCACCCAATTGCACCACGTTACCATCCGCCAGTCGGCACACATCGCGCACTGTGTGACCATCAACTTTGACAAGACAGGGCTCCCCGTATTTATCACGACATGCCACGAGCTGCCAGCCCGATTTGTCCCGCAGGAGCGCTGCATGGCGACGATGAATGCGCCCCAAAATGGGCAAGTCGACTTCTTCCCGAGCCGCGCCCAGCACGATTTCCTGGCCCAGCAGAATCATACCCACCCCTTCCATCAGGATCCTTTCTGAGCGACCCCGTACTGGCCTGCCCCGGTCCCCTGCTACGCGAGTGCCTCGGGCGGCCAAACGGGCCAGCTCCGCGGCAAGCCGCTTGATCTGTGGTGCCTCGGGTGCAATCTGCCGAGCCGTTTCCCAGTGATGCCGGGCAAGCCCTTCGTCCCCCTGCCCGACGGCCTCCTCGCAAGCTTGGACCGCCGCCCCGAACCGCCGTTCGCTAAGCCGAATTTCCTCGATTGCCGTCGCTACTTCCCGCCCACCTTGCGTCTCCCATCTGGCCAGCAGCTCCAACGCCAAAGCAAATTCGCCGCTGCGTGCCAGCCGTCTGGCCTCACTCACCTGCTCGCGGACTTTTGCCTGTTCCTCAAGCCGGCGTTCCTCCTCCCGCTTTTTTTCAGCCAATGCCTGCATAGCGCGGTTTTGCAATGCCAGGGCATCGCCCTCCAAAGTGACGCACCGGCCGGCCACTTCAAGAGTTTTCGCGACAAGTTCCCACTGGCCCATCTCAGCCTCGCGGGTAGCCCGAGCCACAAGATTCTGTCCTACTTCCACCAGCAAATGCCGAACCGCTCGGTGCTCCCGGTTTTTCGATGTCAGCAGAACGCGCGCCGCCTCTTCCAGTTGGCCCTGCCGCAGGTAGTCGCGTGCAGCCTTGCATTCCAGTGGATCGAGCCAGCCCATCGCAGATTTACCCTATCAACCAAGGAGCCACAAAGCAGTGATCCAGATCGCCGATGCCACGCAAGCCAGGAGCAGCATGACCATTGTGACGATCAACCCGCGATAATAACCCCGCGTCATCCGGTCGAGCCCCACCATGGCCACCACCGCCAGAACCGCGCTGGCAATCGTTCCTGCCAATGCGAGGAGCCGTTTCTGCCAGTACCACGCCCGATAAGCTTTCAACCGGGCCGACCACTCGCTGAGCACAGAATAGGGGATCGTCACAGTGATTTCCTGCTCTGCAGTCCAGCCATAGTCTTTGACGTCGGAAGTTTTCGTCACCTCTTGAGTCACGCCCGGCTGAGATGTGAGCCAGGCCCACTCCGTCATCACAGCCGACGATGACAGCTCAGCCCCCGCAAGTTCCCGCGCCATCTGACGGAGGACCTTGATGCGATTCTCGGTCGCTACTCGCTCCGCTTCACTTTCGGCATCCGCCTGCGTCAGCCCCACACATCGCCCGGTAGTAATCACCAGTTGCCGCCCATCCGTCCGGGAGGATTTTTTCCCCTGGATAGGACGCGCGATATTTTGCTCGCCCTTGCCCGACGCTTCCACCGGAATCTCATCGCCGATCGCGACACCGACCAGAAACATCGGGCACCACAACGAGAGGACGAACAAAACAGCCTTGCCGCTGGCCATGGCGTTCCTCCCAAAGTTGTTTTATTTCGGAAAATCGGGCGACAGGGAACGCTCCTCTCGATCCCTGCCGCCCTCTGGACACTCACTCATCCAGTTTCACGTGCCCTGATTGACCTCCGCAGGCTTGTCGGCTTGATCTCCAAACATCGCGTCGAACCGCTCGGTGACCGGCCGGTCATCTACTTCCACAGGAATCTCACCCTGCGGATTCTGTTCGTGCTCAAGCATCCGCTGGGCCACCCGAATCCGCGTCTCGATCTCCTTCGCGAGTTCCTTCGCCCGCCCCAGCCGGGATTGATCGATCGCCACAGTTCCGACGGCCTGGCTTGCCTCCAGGGCCTTCAACTGGCCTGCCAGCGATTCGGCTTTGAGCTTGAGCTGGTCGTATTGCTGACGATAGGCGTCCACCTTTTTCTTGGCATTCTCCAGGTGACGCTGTCGCTCCGCCAGAAGTTGTTTTTTCGCCTCCAAATCAGCCTGGCGTATCTGATAGTTGTCCATACGCCGGGCAAGGTCCGCCTCCACCTCGCTCCGTTTATACACCTGTCCGGCGAATTGGTATTCGGATTTCCCCTGCCCCAGGGCCTCTCGCAGCTTTTTCATCTCGGCAAAGGCCTGCGCCTGCTCCTGTTCGATCCGTGCGATGTCTTGCTCAAGATTTTCCGTTTCCACTTCCAGTTGGGCGACCACCTGCATGTTACGCCGGATCTCGGGTTCCAGGTCCTTCAATTCGCCGTTGAGGCGTTCGAGGTCAAACGCAATCGGAGTCGCCTCGCGAATGCCCTGCCCAACCTTCCGCCAACCGGTCTTGATGTAGCTCCACGTTGTGGCAACGCCCAAACTTCCCACCACCAGGATTCCCACTCCCGCCACAATCCACCACGGTGTCTTGACTTGCAACATGGCTCACACTCCTCTTCTGATTAGCAACCAATTCGAGATCACAAAAACCCTCTTCGCCATCCTTGCCCATCATTTGGTCGTCCTCCGTCTATCCTAATTGACGAACGACTGACCCGAATCTTGGAAAGAATTTTTTGGAGATTTCGCCACAAATCACTTGACATATTCGCGTAGTCTCATTTTACCTGCGTGGAAACGCCAGTCCATCGTATCCCAGCCGTGAGAGCCGAGCTCCCTCGGGAGTCGTAAGGTAAATTCACGAATTCCCCCTTCGGATGCCTTGCGACGCAATGTGCGGGGACAATGGGTGAACGTCACATGCGGACTTCGCGTTGCCGCGAGAGAACAACGAAACTATATTCACTCAGATAGCGCGCCTCGCAGGACCTTTCGTTGCTCTGAGTTGTCGGCAGCGGAGTTCGATGGTCGGACGAGTTCGGTACTGGTGCCGAACCCTCGCACAGGACCAAGGTTATGGACGAGAAGTCTTTTTTCGTGTTACGACATCGCAAAGCGATCCTATTCATTTCCGCTGCCCTGTGCGCTGCAGGAATCTATTGCGCCTACCACATGCCATCCGCCGTGTTTCCCCAAACTGATTTTCCTCGCGTGGTCATTCTTATTGACAACGGTGTTATGCCGGCGGATGAAGTGATGGCGATGATCACCCGGCCAGTGGAAGAGGCCATGAAGAACATTCCTGGCACGGTTAACATCCGTTCCACAACAGGTCGGGGCTCCGCGGATATCAGCGTATTTTTCGACTGGTCCACGGACATGGAACGGGCGGAACTATACGTACTAGGGTGACTCGCCCAGATCCGCAGTCAATTACCGCCCTCGGCCGAGTTCTCCGTGCATCGCTTGACGTTTTCCGCTTTTCCGATCTTGGGCGTCAGCCTGACGGGTACCAGGCTCAACGTGATGCAGCCCTGGGAAATCGCGCGTTATGAACTCAGTCCCCGGCTGCTGCGAATACCGGGCGTGGCACAGGTCAAAATTGTGGGGGGCGTCAGCCTGAATATCACGTGCTGGTTGATACAGTGAAGCTGCAGGCGCTGCACCTGACTTTGAAAGAAGTCGTGGACGCCCTGGCAAATACGAACGAGCTTATCTCCAGTGGCATGCACGAGGAGAACCGGCAGCTCTATCTGACCGTGCTGGATAATCGGGTGCGGCAGCCCAAAGACTTGGGAGAGGTGGTCCTGGCCTGGCGGGACGGTAGTCCTGTTTATCTGCGGGAGGTGGCTGACGTGCGGCTTGGGGAGGCCCCCCAGTTCAACGTGGTTACCGCAGACGGCCGGCCTGCGGTGCTGATGAATATTTAGACACTATTCGAGAACGTTCCTGGCCGGTTATGTCGCTCCCATTCGATGCAAGCGCCTGAACCAGAACAGGGCACAAGCCAATTGGATGATACCCAGATAGTTGAATGAATGCTTGTCGTAGCGGACCAGGATCGCGCGGCACTTGGAAAGCCATGGCATCAGTCGCTCGAC